>JALOMX010000145.1 GCA_025455245.1 Chitinophagaceae bacterium | reverse complement strand
GGCACTGCTGATGGGTTGAAACTTAACGGCAAAGGTGCCGCCAAAACCACAACAGGTCTCCACATCGTTCATTTCGCGAAGCGTCAATCCGGCTACGTTAGCAAGTAATTTGCGCGGCTCTTCCTTAATGTGGCATTCACGTAATCCGGCACAACTGTCGTGGTAGGTTGCTGAGGACTCAAAAACCGCGCCCACATTTTCTACCTTCAACACTTTTACCATAAATTCCGTAAACTCAAACATCCTTGACGTCAAAGCCCCGAGCGTTGCCTCGTCCTCGGGCTTATCAAATAATTTCCTATAATAATTTCTGACAAATCCCGTGCAACTTGCGCTTGGTGCCACTATGAACCCATCCCCTTCAAAGTCATGAATAAACTTCCTGCAAACATCTTTTGCATCTTCCCAAAATCCGGCATTAAAAGCAGGCTGACCGCAACAGGTCTGTGAAGCATTGTAGGTAACGCTGCAACCTGCTTTTTTGAGCACCTTAACCATATTCATACCTACACCTGGGTACAATTGGTCTACGAAACATGGAATGAATAACTGAACCTTCATTTACTTGTATTAAAGCATCTCAACTATCAGAATCTTCTGACGAAATCAATCATTTGCAACGCAGTCATGGCCGCTTCTTCGCCCTTGTGCCCATGCTTGCCGCCAATCCTTTCAAGGGCCTGCTGTTCATTATCCACCGTCAATACCCCAAAAATCACAGGTACCTGCGATGTTGTATTGATCATGGTAATGCCCTGAGTTACACTCTGACAAACATATTCAAAATGAGGGGTATCGCCCCTTATCACACAACCGAGGGCGATACAGGCATTTACCATTGAATGGGCGTTGAGATAACGCTGAATACCAAAAGTGAGTTCAACCGCTCCGGGAACGGTTAGTTCCACAACCTCAACCCCATGTTCAAGAAGTACCCTTTTACATCCCATTGATAATTCATCTGTAATATGTGCATTCCATGCAGTTTTTACAATAACCACCTTTGCATTTCCAATATTAAGTGCCGATGCCGCAGCGGTAAGTTGCTGATTGCCCTGGGATGCCATATGATTCCGGATGTTAAGTAATGTAAATGTAATTAAGCATCATAAAAATGCCGGTATTTTGTTGATACCGGCTTTAAAAAACAATTCAATTATAAAAATAATTATTCAACCACACCCACCCTTGCGAGGTACTTATCTATCTGATAACCCTTTTCGGTACGGCTGTACTTTTCTTTAATTTCCTTGTAATACTTAGCTGCCTGATCTTCTTTTCCAAGCACTTCGCAAAGCATACCGGCACGGAAAAGATTGTCCGCACTCAGTCCATCGTGTTCGGGATAATAGTGACCCGCCTTATCGTAAAATTTCAGGGCATCATCATTTTTGCCAAGTTCTGCGTAGGCATCTGCAAGACGCGCATACGCTATGGTTTGGATTTCTTTGGCATCGGTACTGAAATCAGACAAATACTTTACGGCCTTATTGGCATCACCCAATTGTAAAGCACAAACGCCGGCATAAAACTTTGCAAGGTTACCGGCTTTGGTCCCGCTATAATTTGAAGCAATTTTTTCAAATCCGGCGTATTGGCCATCTCCATTCATTGCGAGCTGCAGACTGTCCTTTTCAAAATAACGCTGTGCCTGAAATATGGCATCATAAGCCTTTAACTCCCGGGGTTCTTTATAAAAATTCTGGAAAGCATAATAACCTCCCAACAAAACGATCAGGGCGCCGCCCCCGTAAATGATCATTTTACTGTATTTCTCCCAAAAGCCTTTAGCACGTTCAATTACTTTATCGGCAGCTTCTTCAGCTTTTACTTCTTCAAACTGCACATCTTTTTTTTCAGCCATAAATATTAAAATTCCAAATTTTAAAATTCCAAATTCCAAAGGTGAAGGGTGAAAAACCAAACCCTAACATCTCCTCCCCCAAACCCAACAATAAACAATAAATAATAAACCAAAAATCCTTAATCCAACACAAAAAGTTCTTCACGATCTTCGTGGTAAACATCTTTCAGCACCTCGCTGTCATCAGGCCACGGGCTTTCTTCCGCAAACTTCACAGAATCATCAACCAATGCATTGATCCTTGCATTGATGGCTGCAATTTCTTCTTCTGTGGCCATATTTCCGTCCCGGATGGTTTTCAGTACCATTTCGATGGGATCACGCATTTTATACTCCTCCACCTCATCCTTGGTACGATACTTTTGAGGATCGCTGATAGAATGCCCTTTGTAACGGTAGGTTTTCATTTCGAGCAAGGTAGGGCCACCACCTTCACGGGCACGTTTTACGGCGCGCTCCACTTCTTCATGAACACTCTCCGGGTGCATGCCATCTACCGGTGCACCGGGCATATCGTAAGCATCGGCAAGGGTATAAATATCCCGCACATTACTTGTACGGTCTACCGATGTACCCATCGCGTACTGATTATTTTCGCAGATAAAAATTACGGGGAGTTTCCAGGTCATAGCCATATTGAGTACCTCATGAAGCATACCCTGCCTTGCAGCGCCATCACCAAAAAAAGTAAGGCATACATTATCTGTTCCCTTGTATTTTTCGGCAAATGCAAGACCGGCACCTGTACCGATCTGAGCGCCTACAATTCCATGTCCACCATAGAAATAGTTGTCTTTACCGAAAAAGTGCATGGAACCGCCCTTACCTTTTGCACAACCGGTAGCTTTTCCGTAAAGTTCGGCCATGCAGCTTTGAGGGCTCATACCTTTTGCTATGGCAAGACCATGATCGCGGTAGCCGGTTACATACGGATCTTCAAGTCGGGTAGCGGTCATACATCCGGCAGCTATTGCCTCCTGACCCACATAGGCATGGAAAAACCCACGGATTTTACCCGCCATTTTATACATTTCCTCTGCGCGCAACTCAAATTGACGAATGAGTTGCATCAATTCGTACCAATACAAGTAGGTGTCTTTGGTGAATTTTTTGGCCATACCCTAAAAAAATGAGTTGCAAATATAGGCGGATTGTGAATACAGGTACGAGAAACCACTTTTACAAATGCCCCTTTTCGCAACTGCTTTTTTACAACACGGTTAAAAAACCCAATTTTGCCCATCTGATGCCACATCTCGACCAAATTGAAGCCATTCAGTTCAAAAATTATGAAAAGGCCCATTTTGCCTTCCCGGAGAGGATTACCGGCATTTGCGGACCTAACGGGAGTGGCAAAACCAACCTGCTTGATGCGATTTATTACCTCTGTTTCACAAAAAGTTACTTCGCGGGAACCGATGCTCAGTTGGTCAATATTGGGAAAAACGGCTTCAGGATTTCAGGAATTTTCAGCCTGAATGGCGCTGCAAAGGCAACCGTTACGGCCATTTTACGCGAAAACGGCAAAAAAGAAATTCAATGGAATGGTGAAATTTATCCGAAAGTATCGGCACATATCGGGAAACTGCCGCTTGTAGTAGTTGCCCCCGATGATATTGAATTGATAACAGGGGCAAGCGAAACCCGGAGAAAAATGGCCGATGCCATGTTGTGTCAGCTTGACAGCAACTACCTGCGCGACCTGATGGACTACAACAAAATCCTTCAGCAACGAAACAGCCTTTTGAAACAAATGGCAGAAAATCCCGGAATACAAGCCGGGGTGCTGGATATTCTGGATGAACAGCTTGTATCGAAGGGATCGGCTATATTTCGAAAAAGGTCAGAAGAACTTGTCCCTTTTTTACAAAAAGCAGCAGATCACTATACCCGTATTGCCGGGAAACCCGATGCCATCAGGCTTTCTTACCAAAGCCAGTTGAACACGACCGATCCCGGCCAAACATCCGGATTGTATAGCCGGTTGTTAAAACAAAGCCTGCAAAAGGATAAAGCTTTGCAAAGAACCACCATCGGCATCCACCGCGACGACCTTAATTTTGAAATGATGGAACAGCCCTTCAAACAAAAAGCAAGTCAGGGGCAGCGAAAAAGCCTGCTGTTTGCCCTGAAATTAACTGAATTTGAATGGCTGGAAAAAGCCAAGGGTTTTGCTCCGGTTCTTTTGCTGGATGATGTTTTTGAAAAACTGGATGACGAACGAATGCAAAACCTGCTCAGAGAGGTTTGTCTTGAAAAAAACGGGCAGGTTTTTATAACCGATACGCACCGCGACAGACTGGAATCAAGCCTGATTGACCTGAAAACCGACTATTCCATTATTTCCCTGTAGAAATAATCCGGTCCTGTATTATGTTTTGCCCGAAGGAAGCATAAAACAGGTTAATATTTACCTTAAAACAACAGGAATGCAGCTACATTTGCCTTAGAAAATCTATGCAGGATGGCAGAAGCAAACCTGGGCGAAGCTTTAAAAGCATTTCTTGACAAAAGCCGCATCAAAAGCGGAGTGAAAGCGCTGCAGATAAAGGATGCGTGGGAGCAAATTATGGGAAAAACCGTTGCAAAGTATACTGATAAAATTCAGGTTGTCAACAAAACGCTGTTCGTCAACACTTCGGTAGGCCCGCTTAAACAGGAGCTGAGCTATCAAAAGAAAACAATCATTGAAAGGGTGAATGAACTGATTGGCCCCGGCACCATTGAAGAGGTAGTGATACGGTGATTTTATCTAAACCACCGAGTCATGCCACTCAGGATTTACCCTGACCTTCCCTTCATCAAAAACCCTCACGCCATCCCTCAACATACTGCGAATGACATCGCCCCTTGTAATGATGCCTTCAAACCTGTACTGATCAAATACCGGTATATAAAATACATGGTGTGCATTGAATAACTTAACACAGGTTTCAATGGTATCGTCCGGTGAAACCGTAGGAAGATTTTTTGTCATAACATCTTCCACTTTGCAAGCCTTAGGATCCCATCCCCGCATCGCCACATTTTTACAAAAATCATGCTCGCAAAAAACACCTTTGAATTGCTGATCGTGCATAACAACAAGGTATGAAAGATTAACGGCACCCAGCAGATTCAAAGCATCAGAAACTTTTGCGTCGGGTTCAATATAGTTGAACGGACGAGGCTTTACGGCTAATACAGAGGCAACAGTAGTCATAGCAGGAAGATTAAAATGTTGATGCCGAAAATAGTTGAATTCTTCAACAGGTCTTATGACATAAATCATACACCATTAACTAATTGCCGGGGATAGGTTTCGGGTAAAATACCCTTTCGAAAAACCTAAAGCCGTTGCTTCAGTATTTCCATCATTTCCTTTTTCCAGGGTTCAAAGTCGCCTGCAACAATATGCTCCCTTGCCTGCCCCATCAGCCACAGATAAAATGAAAGATTCTGCAATGAAGCAATTTGCAACCCAAGTATTTCTCCGGCTTTAAACAAATGCCTGACATAAGCTTTTGAATAGTATGATCCTACACTATGCTCCATGGCTTCATCCAGCACACTGAAATCCTTTTCCCACTTTTTATTATCGATATTGATAACCCCTTTACTGGTAAAAAGCATCGCATTGCGGCCGTTACGGGTGGGCATCACGCAATCGAACATATCAACACCCAGGGAGATACATTCGAGCAGATCCCATGGTGTACCCACACCCATCAGGTAGCGGGGTTTATCCCATGGAAGGTGTTCGCAACTCAGGGCGCAGAATTCATACATCATTTCAGGCGGCTCGCCCACACTGAGCCCGCCAATGGCATTGCCCACCGCGTTTTTGCTGCTGATGTATTCGGCCGATGCTTTGCGAAGGTCTTTATAGGTGCCGCCCTGAACGATAGGAAAAAGGTTTTGATCATAACCGTATTTAGGCTGGGTTTCATCAAGCCTTTTAAAACAGCGGTCGAGCCAGCGATGCGTGAGGTGCATACTATCAAGCGCGTATTTGTATTCGCTTGGATAGGGCGGGCACTCGTCAAATGCCATGATGATATCGGCGCCGATGGTACGCTGAATATCCATTACACCTTCGGGTGTAAACAAATGCTTGCTCCCATCAATATG
>JALOMX010000144.1 GCA_025455245.1 Chitinophagaceae bacterium | reverse complement strand
ATGCAACCGTAAAATTTGCCAATGTGGGTATTGGCAGTGATGCAAACTTTTTCGGACCATTACGCGGCAATATTGGAACCTACAGACAAACAGCCTTTATTGCCAACCTGATGGATGGAAGGAATCCTGCTTTTCAGGATGTAAAGGATCCGAGAATTCATTATATGCTTCAGAAAAACCCGAATGGCACATATCTTGGTCTTGAAATGACTTTTGGCAACGCAGGGCAAGCCACCACAAACAACCGGCCTAATGGCTTGTGGGGTCAACGTTGGGATTCGACCGTGGCAAGAGATGATTTGAGGGCTAAGTTCTTCTTTAAGAATGGTGCTGAAGTTCCAGTAATTACAGCTGCAGAAGTTTTGTTCATGAAGGCAGAAGCTGCCTTTAGAAAAGGAGACCGTGCCACAGCAAGAACTGCCTACCGCGATGCCATCAGCCGCAGTATGGATATGCTTACCTTAAAATATGAAGCGGGAATTCCTGATGCCGAGAAAATGACCCCTACGGTAAAAGCTAATTTTCTTGCCGATCCAAAGGTAGTACCAACCGTTGAAGGTCTGACGCTCACCCATATCATGCTTCAGAAGTATATTGCCTTATGGGCATGGGGCACCATGGAAAACTGGGTAGACATCCGCAGATACCATTATACCGATCTCGACCCCGCAACGGGCGAACAGGTGTACAGGAGTTTTGCCATTCCTGAACCATCAAGACTTCATCCCGATAATGGCGGTCTTCCGGTTTATCGTGTCCGGTATCGCTTTAATGCAGAATATGTTTGGAATGCGGAGAACCTCCGGAAAATGGGTGCTTTCGATTTGAATTATCATACCCGCGAGGTTTGGTTCTCAAAACCTTAAGTGGTTCCAATTGAATTGCGTAATTCTTGATTTTAAAAATTACAAAAATTATGAAATTAAAAAATATAATACTTGCAGGCCTTTTGATTACCGGCACATCTATGATGTTATGGTCCTGCGAAAAAGAAAAAGAAATTCAGGCACCCTGGGAAACGGCCGGTTCAACCTCAGAAAAGGCACACCTGCGTATCATTCATGCGTCTCCTAATTTCAGGGCCGTCACCGGAAGACCGGACAGCATTCATGTATTCGTTAATACTGCAAAGGTTAACGGGGCCCGCATGAGTTTTGGTTCAGCATTTCCGGCAACCACGCCAAATTCGTATATAGCGCTTCCTGCAGGTTTGTCCAATATCAAAATTTCAGTAGGCGGCCTTGTAAACTACGACTCCATACCGATTACTTCCATCACCACCACCATGGATGCGGGGCGATATTACAGCCTTGTTATTACTGATAGTATTATGAACGGAAGCCGCGATAGCGCAAAAATGTTCATGCGCGATGATGTCCCTAATCTCTTCCAGGGGCGTACATCTTTTCGTTTTATCAATTGTATGGTTGATACCGGAGCAACTGCCACTCAAAGGGTTGATGTATGGTCGAGCAGAAGAAACAACTACCTGTATACGAACGTGGCAACAGGTACCATTTCAAGCTTTTCGAATCAACCTTTTATCAACTTAGGCGATACTTTAATTGTAAGAAGGGCGGGGACCACTACCGAAATTGCCCGGTTAAACAACATTATTTTCGGAGACTCGAGGGTATATACCATGTTCCTGCGCGGTCAGGTGAATGTAACAGGCACCAAGGCTAAAACACTTACCTGGTATACCAATAGATAAGATTTGTTTTTTAAAAAAGGAAAGGGTTGCGGTTTGTGCCACAACCCTTTCTTTTTTTAATACAACCTGATTAACCCTAAATCAACCTGATTCCTTTTGAACGGAATGCATTCAACCTTGCATCCTGACTGTTCAATTCAGTGATCAGCACATCCACTTCATCTATATCACAAACCTTGAACCGTTGGGCTACACCGAGTTTTTCAGAAATGGCAAGGCTTACCAATTGGTCTGCCGACTGAACCATACTTTGCTTGATTTCCACAATACTCCATTCACTATCGGTAATTCCATTATCGGCGCTTATACTGTTGGTTCCCAAAAAACAGATATCTGCTTTAATGGCACTCAGTTTTTTAACCACCTCGGCATCCATGGCAGTTTGGGTATTTTTATCGAGTTTGTTGCCAATAAAAATGACCTCACTACCGGGATGGTTCATCAGTTCGAGTGCAATGGGTATGCTGATGGTTATAAACGTGGCATTGAGGCTTGGCGGTAAAACATTGATGAGTTGCCTGATGGTTGTACCGCCACTCAGGAGCACCACCATCCCATCGCTGATAAGCGAGGCCGCTTTTTCTGCAATATTCCGCTTCTCGGCTTCGTGGTAAACGGGCTCGTTTTGCAACCTGAAATGAAATGACTTGGAAAGGGCACCGCCATGAACTTTTAGCAAAGACCCTTCATCTGACAATTCCTGCAAATCACGCCGTACCGTATCCTCAGATACACCGAGTTGTTCGCAAAGGTCGGCGCTGATTACCTTGTTGTGGACATTCAGTTGCTGAAGAATAAAAGCCTGTCTTTCTTTTTTAAGCATATGATTCTTGCAATAAGTTGCATGAAAATAAGTAATCTACCCGTGAAACCAATAAATTTTGGGCAAAAACCCGCAATATTTATTTTTATGGTAATGTTTTCTTTACGGGCTTGCTTTTCGCAGGTGCTTTACTGATTTTTGAACCTATCCAAAACCAGATAACGGATGCCAGAATGCTTCCCACGGCAGCAAGCAGAATGGCAATTTTCCCTATATCCTGCACTTCAATTTCAGTAAAGGCAAGGCAGGTAATAAAAATAGACATGGTGAAGCCTATACCGGCCAAAATTCCTGCCCCTGCCATTTGCATCCAGTTTACCCCCCGCGGCAATTCGGCAACCTTTGCCTTAACCATTATCCAGGAGGCAAGCATTACCCCAACCGGCTTACCTGCAAACAACCCAACAATTATTCCAAGACTAAGCAACCCTTTTAATTCCGGAATCATGGAAACCTGAATGATTATGGCCGTATTGGCAAGGGCAAAAAGAGGTAGGATACCAAAGTTTACATAATTATGAAGCTTATGTTCGAGATCGCTGAGCATGTTTTGAGGTACCATAAATGCAAGCAATACTCCGGCAATAGTTGCATGAATACCGGAGTTAAAAACAAGATACCACAACAGCGCACCCAAAAGAAATTGATACTTCCCAAATGGAATTCCCCTTTTATTCAAAATCCAGATGACACCCAAAACAACCATTGCTCCCAAAAGGAAAATAGCTTTTACCCCCTGACCATAAAAAAGGGCAATGACAAGAATTGCGCCGAGGTCATCAATGATGGCAAGGGCCGTCAGGAAAATCTTCAGATTGACCGGAACCTTTTTTCCCAGCATAGACGCAACGCCCAATGAAAAGGCGATATCGGTTGCCATGGGGATGCCCCATCCGCCTTCAGTTGGTGTGCCATGATTGAAAAACAGGTAAAAAAGTGCCGGGACAATCATTCCACCGATGGCTGCGGCTATGGGAAGTACGGCCCGCTTTACACTTGAAAGTTCGCCGACCGTCAGTTCTCGTTTGATTTCCATGCCAACCAGAAAAAAGAATATCGCCATGAGTCCATCATTAATCCAATGAACAAGGCTGTGGGGAAGATGAAGGGTTTCGAAGAAATGAACCTCATGGGTAAAAAAACCGGCATAGGCCTGCCCAAATGACAAATTGGCCAATACCATGGATATTACTGTACATCCAAACAACAAAACACCAATCGCCCTGCTATCGTGCAGAAATTCCTGAAAGTAATTGTAAAACTGACGACGTAAAAAATAAAGTGGCATGCCTTCTCAAACAGAATAAAAATTAAAAAATGATTCAGACTAAAGGTGCCGCTAAATTAATTGACTATAAGCCAAACAATTCAAACTTTGTTTTTGGTCTTCGGCTTTCCTGCCAGTTGAATCCCTTTAGTCTGTCTTCATCAGGGGGAATTTGTCGTATAGGATATGTCACCCCTTTCAAATCGTTTATAAACTTAACTTTTTTTGCCTTCCGGTCTTCAAAAAACATATCAATGGCATCTGATGTGGCACGGTTCATGCCAACAAACCCATCTTCATTATCCATGGCATAATAAATTGATTCTGCCCTGCCTTTAGCCCTTACATAATCAATACTTCCGTCATTAAACCATGCATTAACCGTATTGCCCCGCACCTGATTATATTGATTGCTACCCACTTTATTAATGATGAAGCCATTAAAAAATGCATTCAGCTTATCAATCTTTTTGTTTTTGGTAAACATGTAAATAGTATCCGCAGTAATCTGACTATCGCTGCTCCATAAAACAGGATCACGGTAAAGCCGGAAAGCAGAATCTGTTCCTGCATAAAACATACTGTCGCATACGGACTGTGCACTATCGGAAAAAATGCGCACATTCCTCCACGCTTCAAAAAAGCGGTCCATCGAGCTGTCCTTTCCGGTCAGGTCCGGTGGAATATAACCTTCTGAGGTATCGGTGAGTACCGGAACAATCCTGTCCTTTGGCAAATCACTAAGCCTTGCGGAATACAAAGTATCTGCCGTGATGTAGGTTGAGTCTTTGTCCTGCACAAGGATCATCAAAGGCTTTTCCGTAGCCAGAAAGCTTTTTGCCTTTTTGTTTACAAAAAGGTTATTGCAGATGATAGAAACATTATTAGCAGTATCCACGTACACTACATTTCCCCTGAACTGACCTATCTGAGCACTATCATCAAGCGCCATCTCATCGGCTATTATACTTGAGGTAGAATCGATTACCTGTGGCCTTTTCGAGAAAAAAGCCTTGCCTTTGTTCAGATCATAATAACCTTCACGGGTGTAAATCTTTCTGCCTTGATTTACGATGGTGGTAGGCGCAATAAATGTGGCTATTTCCTTTTCTGCATTGTACAGCAGCGAGTCGGTGTAAATACTGTATTCGGGATCAACAAGCACCACATCTTTTCTGAACAAAACATCTTTTGTGTATCCGTTGTACTCGCCTTCCTTACTGGTAAGTACGGTTTTTTTATTTACCACTTTACCACCCTTTGTGTACACTGCTACCTGTGTATTCAGGTTATACTCAAGTTCCGAAGTTGTCAGCACACTACCCTTACTGTCAACAAGCTTTACGTTATCCTTTAAAAAGGCAATACGTTCCTGTCCGATATATCTCAAAAACTTTGCATAAGTATGCAGGCTGTCATTATCATTAATGTGAATATTTCCATAGGCCTGCATAACCTTGTTAAACTGATTGATTATGGCACTGTCGGCATAAAATAAGGTAGTCCCCTGACGAACAAGCACGTTTCCGGCAAGGGATTGCAAAGTGGTAACAGAATCCTTTTTCTCAATATTGAGTCTTAAGGAGCGGATGATTTGCAGTATCCTGGTCGAATCCACAAAACCCGCAGGGGGTGCCGATAGCGTATCCTTTTGAGACATGCCTTGAAAACAGGAAAAAAGAATTATGCCAGATAGTAGGATCCGCCTGATCATTTATGCAAATAAAAACAACACGGCATTATCATTTCAATAATGCCGTGTTAAGAATGAACATTAACGTAACGATTTATTTCTTCTCAGCCGCTGCAGCCTTATTAATGTTGGCGGTCCATTCCATACTTACAGCACTCTTTTCAATCTTGATATAGCTGCCGGGGCTTGTTTCAAGCTGAATGGTTCCGTCCTCATTTACGCGGTTTACAACGCCATGTATGCCTGCAATGGTAACAATCTTGTCACCTTTTTGCATATTGTCTACAAACTTCTTTTGCTCCTTGGCCTTTTTTGCCTGAGGACGAATCATAAACAGCCAAAATACAAGGATCATCATGCCTATCAGCACAAACTGAAACCCTTCACCCCCGGGCTGTCCGGCGAGTATAACAAAAGCTTTGATCATAATTGTATGTATATCAAATGGTTGAAAAAATTAAGATTCTTTGGGGGTTTTGGCCACTACTG
>JALOMX010000143.1 GCA_025455245.1 Chitinophagaceae bacterium | reverse complement strand
ATTTGAAAAATGCGGGGGTCTTTCAGCCATTGTTCTTTCAGTTCTTCTATATTCATATTTGTTGTTTCGGGTTTGTTGTTTATGGTTTATGGTTGGTTTGGGTGTCAGCATGTGCTGGTGTTTGCCGCACTGTTTGCATCCGAATGGAACCATAAACAATAAACCATAAACAAAACCCAATCCCACACTAATTTCCTCACACCCACCCAAACTTCTACCGCACTTCCTGCATCTCTACCAAACGCTTATAAAGGCCTTCCTGTTCAATCAATTCATCGTGGGTGCCGCGCTGAATGATTTTTCCTTTTTGCAAAACAATAATTTCATCGGCATGCCTTACGGTACTCAACCGGTGGGCAATGACCAGCGTGGTACGGTTTTCCATTACATGATTAATGGCGTCCTGTACCAGTTTTTCGCTTTCGGTATCGAGGCTGCTTGTTGCTTCATCCAGGATTAAAATCGGCGGGTTTTTCAGTACTGCCCTTGCTATCGTCAGCCGCTGTCTTTCACCACCGCTCAGTTTGCTGCCCCTGTCGCCGATATTGGAGAAGTAACCGTCTTCCTTGTTTTCAATAAACCTGTGGGCGTTGGCTACCTTAGCCGCCTGCACGATCTGCTCCATGGTGGCATGTTGCATTCCCAGGGCAATATTGGCAGCAATGCTATCATTGAACAAAATAGGCTCCTGTGTAACAATGCCCATATGGCTGCGCACACTGTTCAGGCTGTATTCCTTTATGTTCACGCCGTCTATCAGCAAAGCGCCCTCCGTTACATCATGAAACCTTGGCACAAGGTCGGCAAGTGTACTTTTTCCTGCGCCGCTGCTGCCCACAAGGGCCACTGTGGTTCCTTTTTTAATGGTGAGGTTAATGTTATCGAGTATGGTAATATCGTCATAGCGAAAGGTAACATCCTTCAGCTCGATGGTTGATTTAAATTCCACAAGCGGTTGGGCATCGGGCAGGTCCTCAATGGTCACATCGGCGTTCAGCACTTCCTCAATCCGGCCGATTGCCGCACTGCCTTTTTGGATGTTGTAAAATGAATTGCTCAGGTTTTTGGCCGGGCTGATAATATTGTAAAACATCCCGAGGTAGGTCATAAACAGGGCGCCTTCGAGCCCGGAATGCTTGCTGAAAATAAGGTAGCCCCCATAAAGCAGTATACAGCAAAAAACGAAGATGCCCATGGTTTCGCTGAGCGGGGAGGCAAGGTCGCGGCGGCGGTTGATTTTATTTTTTACCTGCAAAAGGGACTCGTTGATGCCAAAGAATTTTTCCCGGAGCAGTTTTTCGGCGTTGAAAGCCTTAATCACCCTTAATCCGCCGAGGGTTTCATCCAATACGCTTACCGCCTCACCCTGTTTTTCCGCTGAGGCCATGCTTTGTTTTTTCAGGCTCCGGCTGATACGGCCGATTATGAAACCAACTACCGGTAAAATGATCAGTAAGAAAAGGGTCAGTTGTGTGCTGATCAGCAAAAGTGCTGTAAGGGTAAGAATAATCTGCAGGGGATCTTTAAACCAGCCTTCAAGCGTGCTTACCACGCTGTTTTCCACTTCCGAAATATCGTTGGTAATCCGGCTCATCAGGTCGCCTTTGCGCTGTTCGGTAAAATACCCGATCGGCAGGCGCAGCACCTTGTCGTACAGATCGGCCCTGAAACTGGTTACTACCTTATTTTTCAAAGGGTTAAGAATGTAAAGGCTGATGTAAAAAAACAGGTTCTTCAAAAAAATACTGCCCATCATCAACCCGCAGATCAACCAGAGTACGGCCATTGGATTTTCATTGTTGGCCCTGCTGAAATCGGTCATCTGCATGCGTACCCATTGCATTATCCCACTGCCTTCCTTGCTTTGGGCGGCAATATCCATAGCACCCGATTTGCCCACAAAAATCAGTTCCAGAAAGGGCATCAGCATGCCAAAAGAAAGGAGGGAGAAAATGGTGCTGAGCAAAATGGAAACTATATAGGCAACGAGTTGGCCCTGGTATGGTTTCAGATAAGTGAAAATCCGTGCGTATTTCCCCATGAATGCAATTGAAAACTAAAAATAGTTGGCAAAGTAACTACTTTTACATGGCCTATCAGGTTTCTTGAAACACAAAAGGTAAATAAAATTGAACAGGATTATGGAAGAATCAAAGCGTCAGAAGCAGGTAGCCGGATTGCTCAATGAAGAATTGAATGATATTTTCAGAAGGCTTGGATTGAACATGATGGATGGGGGAATGATAAGCATAAGTAACGTGAAAGTGACTCCCGATTTGCTTGAAGCAAGGGTGTATCTCAGTTTCTTTCAGGTAAACGATAAGGATCAGTTGCTGAAAAAAATAAAAGACCGCAATTGGGAAATTAAAAAAGAGCTTGCCACAAGGGTAGGGAAACAGTTGCGCAGGATGCCGGAATTACAATATTTCCTTGACGATACACTGGACTATGTTTTCAAAATGGAACAGTTGTTAAAGGAGGTGAATCAGGGATCTTCCGAAAATAAGTAGTCAATTTTTTCCGTTCATGACCTCCTTTTTTTTTGCCTGGCGTTATCTCCGGTCTAAAAAGTCGACCAATGCCATTAACATAATTGCATGGATAAGCATGGTTGCCATTGGGGTGGTTACGGCTGCCCTGGTGGTAGTTTTAAGTGTTTTCAATGGCTTTGAAGACCTTGTCAGGCAAATGTATGGTGACTTTTATGCCGATCTTCAGATGGTACCTGCTTCCGGTAAATGGGTCAGGTTGTCTGAGGAACAGATTGAAAAAATAAAGAAAATTGAAGGTGTAATTTCTGTAGAAACGGTGTTGCAGGAAAGGGCCATCCTGCTGGATGATGAAGATAAAAGCATCGTATGGTTGAAAGGGGTTACTGAAAACTACGGTTCGCACAGCGGAATTCCGGGTCATATGCTGCGGGGAGAGTTTTATGTGGGCGATTCCCTTAATCCGCGTCTTGTTTTGGGTGCAGGCGTAGAGCAATCCTTGCAGATTGTTGCAGGACAATCGCCGATGCCGGTTACCGTGTACCTTCCCAACCGGGAAGCGGGTCCGGGTGCAGACCCCGCTTCGGCCATGTTAAGTGCCAATGCCTTTGCAGCAGGTTCGTTTGCAGTACAGCAGGAGTTTGATGAACAGTTTGCTTTTACCCATGTTGCTTTTCTCAGGTACATGCTTGGCTTAAGCGGTCAGGATTTTTCTTCCCTTGAAATATTTATACAATCGGGATTTTCAAGCGAAAAAATTAAAAATGAAATCTCAAAAATTGCCGGCGAAGGTTATACCATCAAAACAAAATTCGAGCAGAATCAGGGCCTTTTTTCTGCTATGAAGACTGAAAAGCTCATCATTTATGCTGTATCCTTTCTTATACTTGTCATCGCCGGATTCAATATTGTAAGCAGTCTTACCATGACTGTCATCGAAAAACAGAAAGACATTGCAGTATTGAAAGCGATGGGCGCAAATGATGCCTTGGTTTACAGCATATTCTTATACCTGGGTATTTTGCTTGCAGGTGTGGGCGCTGTTGCCGGTTTTTTAATCGGGTTACTGATTTGCCTGGGGCAGGAGCATTTTCATTGGGTAAAATTGGGGGGACAAAGCTTTATCATCGATTACTACCCGGTTGCCGTACGACTTTCAGATATGGGGGTGGTTGCTACCATTGTCATTACAATGGCCCTGCTGTCGGCCTGGATGCCTTCGCGCAGGGCCACTGAAACGTATTATTCCCTTAGATAATAAACCTTAATAATCCCCGAGGGTTTCTGGAAGTTGTGCAAGTGCTTTTGCCAATTGATCATCGTTAGGGGCTATGCCGTGCCATTCATGGGTTCCTTCCATAAAATCCACCCCCTTGCCCATGGCCGTTTTCATCAGGAGAACCACAGGTTTATCGTTTCCGGTCATGGATTTGGCTTGTTCCAAAGAGGCCACTACCTGGTCCATATTGTTCCCATCTTCCAGCACAAGTGTTTCCCAGCCAAAAACCCTGAATTTTTCAGCGAGGTCTCCCATATACATCACTTTGTCTGTGGGCCCGTCAATCTGCTGACCATTCCAGTCAACCGTGGCAATTAAATTGTCAACCCTGTGATGAGCCGCACTCATTATTGCCTCCCAAACCTGGCCTTCATTAAGTTCTCCATCACCATGGAGGCTGAAAACAAGGTGGGGGTCATTGTTATATTTTTTGGCAAGGGCTGCCCCTATGGCTACACTCATTCCCTGCCCAAGGCTACCGCTGGCGATTCTGATGCCCGGCAGGCCTTCATGGGTGGTGGGGTGCCCCTGTAGCCTGGAGTCAATTTTTCGAAAAGTGGCCAACTCCGAAAGGGGGAAATACCCGCTGCGCGCAAGAACGGAATAATACACAGGGGAAATATGACCATTTGAAAGGAAGAAAATGTCTTCTCCGGTGCCATCCATGGAGAACGGCTGAGGGCGATGACGCATCACTTTGAAGTATAATGCTGTCAGGTATTCGGTACATCCAAGAGAGCCGCCGGGATGGCCACTTTGTACGGCATGTACCATTCTGACTATATCTCTCCTGATTTGCGATGCTGTTTCTTGCAATGTCGGCATTCCTGAAAATTTGGCCGCAAAGCTAATTGTATTCAAGATTGGTTGTAATAGCCTGCGGGACTTTTATAAAAAAGAATTTTATTAAGGTATTTTTCAAAAAAAATCCTGACAACCAATTACTTTTTTTAGGTATTGGTTGGTAGTCTTGTCAACTGTAATTACTTTTACGCGCTGTTTGCAGGAAAATAATTTTAACGAACTGTTAAACACCACACCCTTTAAAATGCAACTATGGTTGAATTAATCATGAGTGTGATTTTGGCTTTTGGCATCACATTCTATGCCATACCGGCCATTATTCATGCGGCTCAGGAGAAGAAGTTATTTGATTATCCTGATGAAAGAAAACTGCACCGTCAACCGGTACCGGCACTTGGCGGAATTGGGATTTTTTCCGGGTTTGTTACAGCATTCTTATTAACGGCTTCATTTACCGAGTTTCCTGTTAAGTTTCAATATCTTATTGCAGCAGCCCTTGTCATTTTCTTTGTGGGGCTGAAAGATGATCTGTTAAACATTTCTCCATTTAAAAAGTTTCTCGGGCAGGTTTTAGCAGCAGCTATCATTGCATTCAAAGGAGGCCTTTTATTAACTTCTATGGACGGCTTTCTCGGGGTTAACGAACTTCCCGACATGGCGTCCTATCTCCTTACTATACTTACCATTGTGGTGATTATAAATGCCTACAATCTGATTGACGGAGTAGATGGTTTGGCTACCGGGCTTTCACTGATTTCATCCTCATTCTTTGCTGTTTTCTTTTTCATTAATGATGACATTGCTTATGCCTGTATGGCAACATCCCTTATCGGCGCTTTGCTGGCATTTTTAATTTTCAATGCACAGCCTGCCCGGATTTTTATGGGCGATACCGGCAGTATGATGCTTGGCCTGTTGCATGCCATGATGGTAATACGGTTTATCGGAATGGCCGAATCTGCTCCCATTTTTCCTGTTTCTGCCGCTCCTGCCGTGGGGTTTGCCATTCTTTTCGTCCCTCTTTTTGATACCCTCCGTGTTTTCTCATTCCGCATGCTGAGAGGAACTTCTCCATTTACTCCGGACCGTAACCATATCCATCACATCCTGTTAAGGTTTCGGTTTTCCCATACACAGGTAGCGCTTATGCTTGGTTTTGCCGGTCTTGCCGTTCCGGTAATCACTTATTTTATGCGGGGACTGGGTACAGCATGGTTGTTGACAGGACTCATATTTGTGGGCTTTTTTGTGGCCGGCATCTTGTTGTTGAGGTATCGTTTTGTTACAAAGTCAAATGTTGTAAAAGGCAGCCTTGGTGAAAAAATGACCTCCATCAGGCCAATTTCCATGGTCGAAAGAAAAGCTTCGGGACAGAACTGACTTTTCACGTTTTCTCTCCTAATTTATGGTCAGTACCTCTATTTTCCTT
>JALOMX010000142.1 GCA_025455245.1 Chitinophagaceae bacterium | reverse complement strand
ACCTGCGACCGGCCGGAAAAGATAATCCCTGATAAACAAACAATAAGTATTAAAAATATCCTGTACATATCCTTGCGTTTATTGTGGGCCAATCGCTATCACTTTCATTGTAAAATTTGGGCTTACGGTAAAGAAACGTAAGTTATGCGCCCAAACGGTACAACCTGTATTGGTAATATCTGTAATGGTTAAAAGCACTTCGGCCCAACCGCCAACGCCGGTTACCATATTGCCAATCCACGCATCGGGCGGGGAAGAAAATGGCTCAGGAAAAGTAACGGAGAAAGTTCTTGTTTCCCCGCTGATAAACTGCCCGCTGATAGTTACGGTACCTACAACTTTTTTTCTTTGTTGTGCATCTGCCGAACGAATGATGCCTTTCCCGTTCTGAACGGTAAGGTTTCCAACCACTTCTACGTTTCCATTATTCAATACGCTCATTCTGCGTTGGCCATTGGTAAAAAAATCAAGTGCATACTGACGGTCTCCCGCAGTACGCTTGCTGGATATCCCTTCGCCCGAATTCGTACCAAAGCGAATTGCCGGATCATTGTTTCCCCACGTACCCGTATTGACGTTGTTTCGATCAACAAACAGATCGGTGCCTGAAATCCGGTTGGCGGTGGCATTGCCGGCAATATTCAGTTTATCGGTGGTTCCGGGAAACCCAAGATACATATTGCCCCCATTGCTGATGGACATGGCAATTTGATTATTCGTATAAAAGTCCAGGCCGTTCGGGTTGGATCCGCCTGTTTTTCGACTTCCAATACCCACACCACTGAACTGACCAAACTGAAGACTCATACCGGTGATGGTTTCATTTTGATTGACCACCAGGTCATTGGCCAGGGATAATTGTGCAAGTGGCTCTACATCACCAACAGCTATTCTTCCATTATTGAAAATGCGCATACGCAATTGATTGTTGGTAAAAAAATCGAGTCCAAACTGACCGGAACCGGAATTTCTTTTGCTTCCGATGCCTTCACCGCTGTTACTGCCCAACCGCAGGGAAGGTACAGTACCATTGCCCGTATTTCCCTGGTCAACATTCATGCCACCCTGCACACTCAGCATTTGTTGGGGAGTTGTGGTACCAATGCCCACCCGGCCATTGGCGCCAATAACCATCGGGGTTATCTGATTTCCACCGTTGGGGCGAACCCTGAACTCGAACTGTTGGCTGGCTCGGTTCATGGAAAATATCAAGGCTGTTCCCGGTTGCGGATACTGCCATTGACTACCGTCCCAAACCGCGTTGGTGGTAAGGGAAAAAGTTCCGGCGCCATCTAAACCAACATAACCCGAGGCTGTTCCATCGGAGGTTTGATACAGGGTTTTTACCCAATCCGGCGAAATGATATGCAATGGAGCCATGGGAGCATTCGTGCCAATGCCAACCTTCGTTTGAGAATATCCATGCCATGAAACCATTGCCAACAAGAAAAAAACACCCCTGTTCATATAAGCTTATTCTAAAATATTAAATCTTTACCTGCTTTTCAAATCTCAATATTCCAAACTTGCCGGGCTGTTCTGCCGTCTTTACTTTCTGATTTATTTATTCAGGCACCTGATTCAGTTGGATCATAATACTCCAAACACCAAAACCTTGAAAATAAAGCTGTTTATAGATATTACCGCTTTGATCACATGATCCAATATCATAATTCATGTACTACACCAGCTTGTTCCGCATGGCTTTGCTGATAGCCTCACCCTTTCCGCTTACATGCATTTTTTCGTAAATATTTCGCAGGTGGGTATGTATGGTATGAAAACTGATATTAAGCCTGTTTGCCATTTCCTTATAGCTTAATCCCTCTACCAACCATTTCAGTATTTCCTTTTCGCGGGCTGTCAGTTGAATAAAGGCGTCCTGAACAGGCTGTGCCTGAAAATGGGCCAATACCCTGCGCGCCACAGAAGGTGTAAAAAAGGAACCGCCGGAAGCAACATCTTTTATAGCCCTAACCAATTCATCGGGGGGTGCGGTTTTCAACACGTAACCCGATGCACCATTACACAGTGAAGCAAATATTTTATCGTCATCATCAAATACGGTTTGCATGCATACCTGCACCTGAGGAAAAGCTTGTTTTATTTGCCTGACCGATTCTATACCATTGATTCCGGGCAGGTTTATATCCATTAAAACTACATGCGGCTGAAGGGCTTCAATACGTTGAAGCAGATTCTTTGTATCCGAAAAAGATCCGCATAATTCAAAATCCCCGCTTGTTACAATGACAAACTCAAGGCTTTCCCGGTACTTTTTATTGTCTTCAAAAATGGCTACCCTCATCCGGTTGTTTTAATCCAACAAAGCTTCAACATTTTTGCTTACCGGGAAATAGCCATTTTTGGGGATATACTTTTTGCTAAACCGGACATTTCAAACTGATACAACATCCCTTTCCGTATGAAGTTTGGATACTTAGCTCCCCTTTTAATTCTCCGGCACGCAATTTCATATTTTCAAGTCCATTGCCCTGTTGAACTGCCAGGGGATCAAAACCACAACCGTTATCACAAATTTCAAGGGTAAACCTTCCTTCTTTTACAGAGGCGGTAACCGTTAATTCAGAACAACCTGAATATTTCAATGCATTATTGACGGCCTCCTTAAAGATCAGGAAAATATTCCGGCGCAATTCAATCCCAAAAATTTCATCACTTTCAAAAAGCTCGTTATTAAACGAAAGTTTCACTCCAGCTGCCGCACAAAGGTCTAACGCAAGATTTTCTATTCGCCCGATCAGTTTTTGCCCCGAATCATTACGCGGATTAATCGCCCATACAAGGTCGCTCATAGTTCTCACCATTTCGCGGCTGTCTTCACCCATTTTTCCTAAAAGGTTTGTCATTCCGGGCTCTGTAGTCTGCTTTTTCAATGCATCGGCATACATAGAAATTGCACTGAGTGTAGCACCCACATCATCATGAAGATCGGTTGCAAGCCTTGTTCGCAGCCGCTCAATTTTTAAAGCCTGCTGCAGTCGGTACCGGTAAAAAAGATAAATGGCGCTACCTGTCACAATCAATCCCAATACCACAAACCAACCCTGTCGGTAAAAAGGCGCCATTACCACAAATGAAAAAGTAACCGGTTTCGGATTCCAGATACCATCGCAGTTTGACCCTTTCAGTAAAAAGGTATAAGAGCCCGGCGGAAGTGAAGCATAGGTTACAGCTTGTCCGGGCGATGGGGAACTCCAATCTTTATCTGCACCTTCAAGCTTAAAGCTGTATTGATTCTGTTCGGCATTATCAAAACTCAAAGCCGCAAAATCGAATTGTAAAGTCGACCTGAATGGGAACCTTGCCGGCTCATTTTGGGTGGCAATATAATTGGTGCCGTTTACCCTTATAGCTTCTATTGCAACCGGGGGGACCTTACTATTTACCGTAAGCGCTGCAGGATTAAATCTTGTCATCATGCCCTGATGACCGATTAACAAAGTACCATCCGGCAACAATCCGAGGCAGGCTTCTGTATCGTTACTGAACAGGCCGTCCCTCGTAGTGAACCTTGTGAGTTTAAGCCCCTGCATTTCCAACCTGAATAGCCCTAAGTTGGTCCCAAACCAGCATTCATTCTTTACATGCACAATATCTCCTTCCGGCCGGAAGAAGGGGACATTTGTCATTAAATCTTCAAACCTTTTTTCCTTAGGGTTGAAAGAAGCAATCCCGGATTCAAATGCTACCCAAATAGCCCCGGAATCATCTTCGTAAAAAGGCCTTGGTTTTCCGGTCAGCAAAATGCCGGCCCGGTTCTTTACAGAAAATTCATACACACTGAAAGAATCCTCTCCTGAGTGGTACCGGTACAAAAAATCCTTGCCACCAACCCAAATATCTCCCGACCTGTCTTCAAAAAAATCAGTAGGGGTAATATTGAACAGTGTTGCCCTTTCTTTTGGGTTGGTAAAAAAGTTCCGGAAACTCTTGTCCCCCGGATTAAAAAGGGTAAGGCCTCTCCTGATGGTTGCAATCCACACCTTTCCACTTTTGTCTTCGAAAACACGCCACAAACGCTGGCCGGCAAGCGAATTCACTTCTCCTTCCCTGTAAGGATAATGCAAAACTTTCCTAGGAACCTCAGGATTAAAAGCAAATAAGCCCGAAGTGGTAGCAACCCACACATAATTTTTCCCTTTTGTAATATCCCAGACTGCACCTGTGTAAAATGGCGATTCCAAAGAAATGCCAAGGTCTATTTCCTGAATGCTGCCCTTTTGGGTTTCAACAAAATAAAGCTTGCGGCTGCCCATCCAAAAACCGGCCTGCTTTGCTGTTGATGTACCGCTCAGTAAAGCAGATGGGTAAATGTCCTGATCCAGGGCTGTACGGATAGGCTGATGCTGAAAGCGGGAAATCCTGAGGTTGGCCCTTGCCGCATAATTGTTTGTACCCACCCACAGGCTTCCGTCATGGTCAAACATGATCTGGTTACAAATACTTCCCGGTAAAGTATTATGCTGGTTTGAGGAAGCCTGAAATTGCTTCCACAGATAAGCTTTTCCGGCTTGCATACATTCCGGGTATTTTCCTATCCATAAACCACGAACGGTTGCAAGATATATTTGTCCCTCCCTGAAAATGATATCAAGCACCATCGCTGCCATATCGCCATCCGACAATCCCATAGGATTACCCATCAGCTCAAATCTGTCCATGGAATCATTGTAAACCAATAATCCTGAACCCCAGGTACCGGCAAATAATTTGCCATCGGGAGCATAAGCAAGCGATGCAACAGCATTTTCTGTAAGCCTTTCCTTTTTTTCCCCGAAATGATAGGATTTATACTGACCTGTAGCCGGATAAAATTTTTTAACCCCATAGGAGGTCGCCAGCCAAATGCCATTGTCCTTTGCAGGAAGCACATCCAGTAAAAAATAATTCCGTGTGTTTCCGGTAGATTGTCCTCCGTCAAATGGATAAACCCTGAATTCCTTTTCAGTCTTTGCCTTATGGAGTAACTTAAAGCCATTTCCTGCCAAAATGCCGCCTTTTCCATCAGGAAAAACACTAAAATTGATACTCTTCAATGTGTCGGCAGCCGTTGGCTCATGAAAAAAGCTTGTCATGGATAATGACACAGGGTCCATTTTAGTGATCCCGGTTCTTGTACCAATCCACAAAAAACCTTCCTGATCTTCGGTAACTTTGTTGATGTAATTTGATGGAAGCGCATTTTCTTCACCGGGTTTGGCAAAAAAAGAAACCGCTTTTACGCCATTGTAGCGGTTAAGACCGTATTCGGTTCCCATCCATATAAAACCCCGTCTGTCCTGAAAAAGGGATGTAATATTATGGTGGGTTATTCCTTTTTTGTCGTTTATGGTTTCAAAAGCAAGTTTGTTTTCAGGTAGCTGCGCAAAAGCATGATAAGCATTGCAGCCAAATACCGTTAAAACAACTGAAACAAAGGCCCTCAAAAGCATTTTATAAAAGTATGGCTTTCCCGAATGCTCAAACCAATACCCTTACCTTTGCACCTCATTTTTTTGAAATAGTATGGGTTTCGATAGAAATACAATCATCGGATTTGTTTTATTGGCGGTTTTGTTTTTTGCTTATTTCTGGTACACATCCGAAAGTCAGCGCTCGGCCATGGAAGTGGAAAAAAGAAAACAGGACAGCTTAGCTGCACTAAAGCCAAAGGTTGACAGCGCCCAATGGAAACTGGATAGTGTGCGGTTAACAAGGGTTCAGGACAGTATGGCTGCCGGAGACCTTGCTAATGCGGCTATTGGAGAAGAAGTCTTAACTGTTATTGAAAATAACGTTATGAAACTCACCTTCAGCAACAAGGGTGGCTGGTTAAAACAGGTTGAACTCAAAAACTATAAAGGTCCTGATAGTCAAATGGTTCGCATGGGCGGCCTAACGACCAATGTTTTTGGATACGGTATCCAAACAGGGGGTTCACAAGGCACCCAAAGTTCAAAGTTATACTTTAACCCCGCGGTAGTGGCCAAAGCCGGCGATGGCAGTCAAACGATCAGTTATCAGGT
>JALOMX010000141.1 GCA_025455245.1 Chitinophagaceae bacterium | reverse complement strand
ACACTTTTTACGGCTGTTCTGAATGAGGTCGGAAGTACATGTGAAGTAAGGATTTGCCATTTTCTGGATTCGAGCCCCCAATTGATAAACATCAGGAGTAGGGCTGCAATCAGATAGCCTTTTCCTGAATTGGACAATACATCTTTTACATGCAGCCAATGGGCTTCGAGCTGAGGCTGGGTGCTTACCTGCCGATAAATGGATAATCCAATAAAGATAAACAGCAGCGGGCCCAGGAAATAATTTAAAAAAAGCTTGATCTTTTTATAGAGTGGCAAGAATTATGCTTGTTGTTTTCAAATGCAAAATAAAGTGATTTTGAAGTGTTTATTGCCCAAATACAGATATTCGCACCATGGCTGAAAGCAATGAACAGGTAATCATGGGAATTGACCCCGGTACGGTAGTCATGGGTTATTCGGTTATTACCTGTAAAGGTCAAAAGATTTCAATTGAAACCATGGGCACCCTGAAGATGAGCTGGACCCATGATGTATTTGAGCGTTTGCATAAGATCTATCAAACCATTGATGAAGTTATCAGGACATACCGTCCAAATGAATTTGCCATTGAGGCCCCTTTTTATGGAAAAAACGTTCAAAGCATGCTTAAGCTTGGCAGGGCACAGGGCGTGGCCATTGCCTGCGCCCTTCAGCATGGCCTTGCAGTTACCGAGTACTCTCCTAAAAAAGTAAAGCAGGCCATCACCGGAAATGGAAATGCTGCCAAGGAACAGGTTTGGAACATGCTTCAAAAGTTAACCGGCATTGCCGAAAAGCCCGGTGGATATGATGCTTCGGATGCCTTGGGCGTAGCGGTATGCCATTATTATCAGGCCATGTCGCCGCTTGGACAGCTTGCAAAAGGAAAAGCCTCCGGATGGGAGGCTTTTATAAGGAACAACCCAAACCGGGTTGCGAAAAAATAAAATTAACCGGCAATGGAAAAAGACGAAACTACGGTTTGAACTTTATCCGCCATCAAGCCGCGTACCGCATTTGCAATTCCATTGGCATCGTAGCCGCATTCTGCATGCAATTCCTTCAGTGTGCCATGTTCCACCAACCTATCCGGAATACCGAGCATTTTCAGGTCGGCCTTGTATCCGTGTTCTGCCATAAATTCCAGTATTGCACTTCCAAATCCTCCGATGGTTGTGCCATCTTCAACCGTTACAATCCTGTCATATTTTGCAAAAACCTCGTGTAGTAATGCTTCATCCAAAGGCTTAACGAACCTCATGTCGTAGTGTCCGGGATAAATGCCTTCCGTATTGAGTTGTCCTATGGCTTTTTTGGCAAAATTGCCGGGGTGCCCGAAGGTCAAAATGGCTACATCCTGTCCGTCCCTGAGCTTGCGGCCCTTCCCGATTTCAATTTCTTCAAAAGGTGTTTTCCATTCGGGCATAACCCCTTCTCCACGGGGGTATCTGATAACAAATGGATAATTGTTTTTTTCAAGTTGAGCCGTAAACATCAGGTTGCGCAATTCCTGTTCGTTCATAGGGGCGCTGATAACCATGTAAGGAATGCAGCGGAAGTAAGGAATGTCGTATGCGCCATGGTGTGTGGGGCCATCTTCGCCCACCAAACCTGCGCGATCGAGGCAAAAAACCACCGGCAGTTTTTGGATGGCTACGTCATGAACGGCCTGATCGTAGGCCCTTTGCATAAAACTGCTGTAAATATTGCAGAAAACACGCATTCCCTGAGTGGCCAGGCCGGCGCTCAGGGTTACGGCATGCTGCTCACAAATGCCCACATCAAGCGCCCTCGAAGGCATTTTTTCCATCATGTATTTCAGGCTGCTTCCGCTCGGCATGGCGGGTGTTATACCGAAAATTTTGTCGTTGATTTCTGCAAGTTCAATAATCGTATGACCAAAAACATCCTGATACTTAGGCGGTTGTGGAGCAGTGATAGCCTTTTTCACAATTTCCCCGGTTACTTTGTCGAAAAGCCCCGGTGCGTGCCACTTGGTCTGATCTTTTTCTGCAAGGGCATATCCTTTTCCCTTGGTGGTGATGATATGCAGGATTTTTGGTCCTGGTATTTTTTTAAGATCTTCCAGCGTGTCTACCAATTTCGCAATATTGTGACCGTCGATCGGACCGAAATACCTCAATTTCAGTGCCTCAAACAAATTGGCACTGCTGCTGATAGCGCCTTTCAGTCCTTCGGCAAGCTTATGGGCCATGCTTCGGGTGAAGTTTTTACCTACGGGCAGTTTTCCCAAAGCATTCCAGATATCATCTTTCAGTTTGTTGTAAGTAGGGCTGAGCGAAATGTCGGTTAAATATTCCTTCAGGGCGCCCACATTGGGGTCAATGCTCATGCAGTTATCATTCAAAATAATCAGCATGTCTGCATCGCTTACCCCTGCATGGTTCATGGCCTCAAAAGCCATACCTGCCGTCATGGCACCGTCCCCGATTATTGCCACACTTTTTCTGTCTTCTCCCTTATACTTTGCCGCAATTGCCATGCCAAGGGCTGCCCCAATGCTCGTACTGCTATGGCCAACCCCGAAAGTATCATATTCGCTTTCGCTTCTTTTGGGAAAACCACTAAGGCCTTTGTATTTACGGTTGGATGGAAAATTATCCCGGCGGCCGGTAAGAATTTTATGTCCGTATGCCTGATGGCCTACATCCCATACCAACTGATCATAGGGGGTGTTGTAAACATAATGGAGTGCAACGCTTAATTCAACAACCCCAAGGCTTGCAGCAAAATGGCCTCCATGAACACTGACAACGTCAATAATATATTGACGAAGTTCATCGCAAACCTGATGAAGTTGCTCACGGTTGAGCATTTTCAAATCGGCAGGACTGTCGATTTTTTGTAAAAGCGGACCCGGTAAAATTTCCATGCACAAACAGATAAAGATTACAAAATTAAGGTTACAGTGAGCAATCGAACGATTTACAACCCTTAAAATGCCAGTTTGTTTAAGATTTGGGTAATAATAGTTGAAAAAAACTGCTATTTTATTTTAAAAAACAAATGTTTTGAATTTTGCCTCAGGTTAATTTACTTGCATTTAATTAACCTTAACTGTTTGCACATCAACTTTTTTGTGCATTTTTGTCCCAATTCAGTGCATGAAACACCGACTGTACGACATATTCCGAGACCGTAAAAAGGCTGGCCGAAAAAATTTCGCTGTTTTAATAGACCCGGACAAGGTAAACCCTGCTAAACTGGACGAACTTGTTCGATTGGGCGAAGATGCCGGTGTTGATTATTTTTTTCTGGGCGGCAGCCTTGTCATCAGCAACCACCTCGATGAATGTGTTAAACACATCAAAACTCAAACAGGTATTCCGGTCATTTTATTTCCCGGAAGCCCGAGTCAACTGAGCAGATATGCCGATGGGTTACTTTATCTGAGCCTGATCAGCGGCCGAAACCCGGAATTGCTGATCGGTCAGCATGTGATCAGTGCCCCTGCCGTAAGGCAAAGCGGGATTGAGATTATGCCAACCGGTTATATGGTTATTGACGGTGGCGCCCCCACCACTGTTTCTTACATTTCCAATGCAGCCCCTATCCCTTCCGATAAAAATGAAATTGCCATGTGTACGGCAATGGCAGGCGAAATGCTTGGCATGAAACTGATTTACATGGATGCGGGCAGCGGTGCCCGTAAACCCATTACGGAAGCCATGATTGAAAAGGTTGCTTCGGTTATTGAAGCACCGCTGATTATTGGTGGTGGAATAACCGACCCCGAAAAAGCCTATATGAATTGTAAGGCCGGTGCCGATGTAATTGTGGTTGGCAATGCCATTGAAAAAGATGTTTCCCTCATCCGTGAAATTTCAGATGCCATTCACAGTACAAGTGTTGAAGCCTGACACAATTTTTGGCGCTCAAAATTTTACACTTTTCCTGCCGGATTGTTAAACGTTCATTTCCAATTGTTTACAAATTTGTAATTAGCAAATTGCTGACATTTTTGGTTGTATTATTTTGGTTGATTGCAGCATTATACACTCACCTAAATTTTCAACTATGATCAGGCATTTACTTGTATGTATTACTGCCGCAGTCTTTTTAACCGGCTGCGCTGTGGTTAGGCAAAATGAACTGGGTGTCAAGCGCAGAAATGGCGTGGTAAACGAAAACGTTAAGGAACCCGGCATGTATGGCGTGGGACCTTTTGCAAGGATGATTAAAATTCCCGTAAGTACCATCAACCTTGCCATTAATGCCGACCTGCCAACCAAAGAAGGCCTCACCGTAATGAGCGAAATGAGCATTTTGTACCGTGTTGACCGGCAAAAAGCTGTTGAACTCTTGAAAAATGTGGGCGAAAACTACGAAGGAGTTTTGATTCAGCCTGTGTTTAGAAGTGTGGTTAGAGATGTAAGCGCCCGTTTTATGGCCAAAGACCTTCATACGGCCGAAAGGGCAACCATTGAAAAAACCATTCAGCAGGACATGGACAAATACCTTGCCAAGCGGGGTATTATTGTAGAAGGGGTGCTCTTGAAGAGCGTGAACCTGCCCAAAGAATTGACAATGGCCATTGAAGAACGCCTGAGGGCCGAACAGGAAGCTTTCCGTATGCAATTTGTTCTTGACAGGGAAAGGCAGGAGGCAGAGCGGAAAAAAATTGAAGCCGAAGGAATAAGAGATGCACAAAGTATCATCAGCCAGGGGCTTAACCCATTACTCATTCAATGGCGAAGTATTGAGGCCTTTAAGGAGCTCAGTAAAAGCCCCAATGCAAAAGTGATTATCACCGATGGGAAATCCCCCATGCTGATCCAACCGACGGCTGAAACACAGCCTGTGGTGCAACCGGCTGCAACCCGAACGCTGAAAAACTAAAAAGGGTCTGCGGAAATTTTTTGGAAAGCCTCCCCCGCCGGGAGGTTTTTTATTGATTGCAGGGTAAAGCATAACAAAAGTTTTAATCATAAAATATTCAGAAATGTTTTTCTTTGCGCCGGTTATCGCACTAAAAAATGAAAAACCAAATCACCATCATGTTTGCAGCGGAGGCACTTGTTCAAAGCAGCAATAAGCACGGGTATCTTTATATGCCCTGTCGTCCGGGTTTTTTGGTTCGCCCTTTCCCTCTCTTTATCCGACGATAAGCGTAATCCCCTAATGTCCTGACAAGGGAAGTTTCACAAGCAAGGTTTTAAAAAACAGGGCAAAAATTCAACCATTCTTTTCTTACGATTTTACCCAAAGGGGTCATGAACCATAACGAATTTATTGTAACCGTAGCCAATTCAACACATGTTGATCTGGCAGATATTATCTGCGATGAGTACGAATCGAGTGCCAAAGCACGCGGTACCGGTATTGCCAAACGCTCGCCTGAATATGTAAAACAAAAAATGCTGGAAGGCAAGTCCGTTATCGCTTTTGAAAAAGCAACCGGCAATTGGGCAGGCTTCTGCTATATAGAAACATGGAGTCACGGAGAATACGTTGCCAATTCGGGTTTGATTGTTGCACCGCCTTTTCGTAAAGCAGGCCTGGCAAAAGCCATCAAGGAAAGGATTTTCAAACTCAGCCGTGAAAAGTATCCCGATGCAAAGATTTTTGGTCTGACCACGGGGCTTGCCGTAATGAAGATAAACAGCGACCTTGGTTATGAGCCTGTAACGTACAGCGAATTGACGCAGGATGAGGCATTTTGGGCGGGATGTAAAAGTTGTGTGAACTATGATATCCTGATGAGTAAGGAACGTAAAAATTGCATGTGTACGGCAATGCTTTTTGACCCCAAGGATCATTATGAACCACGCGAAACGGCAGCCGCATTTAAGCAAAAGTCAAAAATTTACGAACGTTGGCTCAGGATTAAGCAAAAGTGGGCAGAAGCCTTTAAGTTTGATAAGAAACCATCCGGTGGCGGGGGAATGCACAAACTTGTGCGCAGCCTGAAATCAATATTTTAACCTGATCAGAGTAATAAAAAAGTTGTACTGGGATTTAGCGGGGGCCTCGATACTACCTTTTGCGTAAAATATTTAAGCGAAGAAAAGGGATACGAAGTGCATTCCGTAATTGTAAATACCGGCGGTTTTACCATGGAAGAACTTGCGCAAATAGAAGCACATGCTTTTGCGCTTGGTGTAAAATCCCATACCGCGGTTGATGCGGTAAAAGGCTATTACGACCGGATCATCAAATACCTTGTAATGGGCAATGTGCTGAAGAATAACACTTATCCCTTGAGTGTAAGTGCCGAGCGTTTGGTGCAGGCATTGCATATTGCCGAACATGCATTAGCCTTGAAAGCCGATGCGGTGGCACACGGCAGCACCGGTGCAGGAAACGATCAGGTCCGTTTCGATATGGTTTTTCATAATATGATTCCCGGTGTCGAGATTATTACCCCGATACGGGATATGAAGCTTAGCCGAGAATCGGAAATTGAGTACCTGAAAGGCAAAGGGGTAAACATGAATTTTGAAAAGGCAGCCTACAGTATCAACAAAGGTTTATGGGGTACAAGCGTAGGTGGCCGCGAAACCTTAGGCAGTAAAGGAATGTTGCCCGAAGAAGCATGGCCAACGCAGGTAACAAAAACCGGAACAGAAGAAGTTGTCCTGACTTTTGATAAAGGGCAACTTGTGGGAATAAATGATTCATTATTCACTCACCCCGTAGAAGCTATTCAGGCCCTTCAGGCAATTGCAGGCCCTTATGGTATAGGTCGCGATGTGCATGTCGGAGATACCATTATCGGGATAAAGGGTCGTGTAGGATTTGAAGCTGCGGCACCGATGATCATTTTAAAAGCCCACCATTTGCTTGAAAAACACGTGTTGACCAAATGGCAACTCAACTGGAAGGATCAGTTGGCTTTGTTTTATGGCAATTGGCTCCATGAAGGTCAGATTCTTGATCCGGTAATGCGTGATATTGAAGCATTCTTTGTTAGTACACAGCAAAATGTTACCGGTAAGGTTTGGGTGCAGTTGTATCCTTATCGCTTTCAATTAAATGGTATTGAAAGTTCTTACGACCTGATGAGCAGCAAGTTTGGAAAATATGGTGAAATGAATACCGGTTTTACAGGCGATGATGTTAGGGGTTTCAGCCGGATTTTTGGTAATCAAACAGCCATATACATGGCTGTGCAAAAGGATAATAATGAAGAAAATTAAAGCCGGCATAATTGGTGGAGCCGGTTACACCGGCGGCGAATTGATCAGGTTGCTGATCAACCATCCCTTTGCTGAAATATCCTATGTTCAAAGCAGCAGCAATGCAGGAAAACCCCTGAGTGCTGTTCATGGCGACCTTGCAGGCGAAACCGATATTCAATTCTGCGCCGATCACCATTTTGATATTGATGTATTATTTTTTTGCAGCGGACATGGCGAGGCAAAAAAATTTGTAACCAATAACGTGATTCCCTCATCAGTAAAACTGATTGATATTGGTAATGATTTTCGGCTTGCTGCAGATGCACAGATTGAAAACAGGAATTTTGTATACGGCTTGCCTGAAATAAACCATGCCGACATTCGGAATGCGGACAGTATTGCAAATCCCGGGTGCTTTGCTACCGCTATTCAATTGGGATTACTGCCAATGGCATTTCATGGTTTATTAAAAGAAGCTTATACCACGGGCATTACCGGAAGTACGGGTGCAGGGCAGTCGCTGAGCGCTACATCCCACTTTAGCTGGCGATCCAGTAATATTCAGGCTTATAAAACATTGACGCATCAACACCTTGGTGAGATCACACAGTCGCTTGTAAAAGTTGCACCCGAACATTTGCCTGTACCGGAGGTTAGTTTTGTACCATGGCGAGGTGATTTTACCCGTGGAATTTTTGTGAGCTCTACCGTGACAACCGATTATAAAATGGATGAAGTCATAAAGCTTTACCACGATTTTTATAAAGATGCTGTATTTACCCACATGGTCGATCATCCACTTCACCTTAAGCAGGTGGTAAATACCAATAAATGTTTGATTCAATTGGAAAAGCACGGAAACAAACTGGTAGTTCATAGCGCTATTGATAATCTGCTAAAGGGAGCAAGCGGGCAGGCCGTGCAAAATATGAACCTGATGTTCGGGTTTCCCGAGGATGCAGGATTAAAATTGAAAGCTTCTTACTTCTGATTTATTCATGCCCCGGCCGGGGCCAAATTTAATATGATGAAATTATTTGATGTATATCCCCTGAACGACATAACCATTGAAAAAGCTTCCGGCAGTTATGTTTGGGACGACAATGGTGTTCAATACCTTGACATGTATGGGGGCCATGCGGTTATCAGCATCGGGCATACCCACCCTCATTGGGTAAACCGCATTGAGCAGCAGCTCCATAAAATTGCCTTTTATTCAAACTCTGTACGAATCCCATTGCAGCAACAACTTGCTGACTTACTTGAAGAAATGAGCGGGAAAAAGGGCTATCAGCTTTTTTTGGTAAACAGTGGGGCGGAAGCAAATGAGAATGCACTTAAGCTTGCTTCCTTCCATACCGGAAGAAAGAAAATAGTTTCTTTTACCAAAGCTTTTCATGGAAGGACGTCGCTTGCGGTTGCCGTTACGGATAATCCCAAAATTGTTGCCCCTGTGAATGAAACCGGGAATGTTATATTTCTGCCTTTCAACGATGAAGAGGCCCTGAAGGAATGTTTTGCCGGTCAGGGAAATGAAATCGCAGCTGTTATCATCGAAGGGATACAAGGTGTCGGAGGAATTCATGAAGCATCCCCATCGATGTTGAAACTCATCAGAAGTCTTTGTGATGAGTATGGTGCACTTTATATTGCCGACAGTGTGCAGTGCGGTTATGGACGAAGCGGTCAGTTTTTTGCACATGACATTGCCGGGGTGAATGCAGACATTTACAGCATGGCAAAAGGTATGGGCAATGGTTTTCCCATCGGAGGGATTTTAATTGCTCCTCACATTCAGCCAAAGCATGGCATGCTTGGGACCACTTTTGGCGGAAATCATCTTGCATGTGCCGCAGCCCTTGCTGTACTTGAAGTAATGAAGCGCGATAACCTTGTGGAAAAGGCCAAACAAAGAGGCATGTATCTCAGGAATATGCTTGCAAAGGTTGAAGGTGTTACCGAAATCAGGGGAAGAGGTTTGATGATTGGCTTTGAGGTTGAGGAAAATTTAAAAGATCTGCGCAAAATATTGCTCAATGATTTTTATATTTTTACCGGAGAAGCCAAACCGAATGTTATTCGTTTGCTTCCCGCTATGACCATTCAGCGGAAGCAGATGGATGAATTTTTGGAAGCATTGCATGAAGCTATTGTGCAAATGCAGGAAAGCACAATCATTTAACCTATCGATATGTACCATTTTCTTTCAGTTAATGATGTTGCCCATTTGAGCACCCTGGTATCGCAGGCAATTGCTTTTAAAGCAAATCCCCGGAAACGCTGCCACCTTGGTGAAGGAAGGCGTTTGGGTATGCTGTTTTTAAACCCGAGTTTACGTACAAGGATCAGTACGCAGGTGGCAGCCGCAAACCTCGGATTGGAAACTATAGTTTTCAATATTGATAAAGAGGGTTGGAAACTTGAGTTTGAAGATGGCGCCGTTATGAATGGCGATACAGTTGAACATGTGAAGGATGCCGCACCTGTTTTGGGTAAGTACTTTGATATTCTTGCCATTCGGACTTTTCCTTCATTAAAAAATAAAGAAGAGGATTACAGCGAAAACTATATTCAGCAATTTGTAAAGTATGCAGGTATCCCCGTGGTGAGCCTTGAAAGCGCAACCCTTCATCCGCTTCAATCGCTGGCAGATTTGGTAACCATGGAAGAATGGATGCTCAATCGAAATTTTACCCATAAGCCCAAAGTCGTTTTAACATGGGCACCGCATGTAAAACCTTTGCCACAATGCGTAGCAAATAGCTTTGCGCAGTGGGTAAATGCATGGGGTAAGGCAGAGTTTTCCATTACCCATCCTGAAGGATATGAGCTTGATGAAAAATTCACCAACGGTGCACGTATTGTCTACGATCAGGATGAAGCTTTGAAAGATGCGGACTTTATTTATGTGAAAAACTGGAGCAGCTATCATTCTTATGGTGCCGTACTACCCGGCGATCATTCTTCATGGTTGCTGAATAGCAGTAAGCTGCAAGCCACCAATAATGCAAAGGTGATGCACTGTCTTCCTGTAAGAAGAAATGTTGAGTTGAGTGATGAAATACTGGATGGGCCCAATAGCCTTGTGACAGAGGAAGCAGGTAACAGGGTATGGGCGGCACAGGCTGTGTTGGCATCTATTCTGGAGCATTTAAGGTAAGTTTCCGGTTTTACAATCTCTACCTATGCAAATCATTCAATCTATTCAAAACCGTATTTATGAAATAAGGGGCGAAAGGGTGATGCTTGATTTTGATCTTGCGGAACTTTATGAAGTAGAAGCAAGGGTTTTAAAT
>JALOMX010000140.1 GCA_025455245.1 Chitinophagaceae bacterium | reverse complement strand
TATTGGACTTTGAGATTCTTCTTATCTGTAACACCTTCTTTCCATGCATTCCAGTGTATAATAAAATTGTTTACGGCCTGCGCTTAGTTCTGTAAAGAACTGCCTCCTTTCGCCATTGTAAATTTTTTGTTGCCCATTTAAAGTGTATGTTATGAACTCAAAAATCAATACATCTTCTTTATATCTTGATAATAAATCATGTGTTTCAGACGGATGTTTTTCGAACGCAGAAATAAACAGATGCAAAAAGTCATCATGGCTGCTGTACAACACGATTGGGTTTAGTTTTCCGCTTTCTTCTTTTTGAGCAGCAATTGCAACAAATCCTGATTTTTGGCCAATCAGTTGTTCGGGATAAACTAAAAGTTTTCCAAATGCTCCGGCATTCATATATTTTTTTCCGGGTTCAGATGCCCATGACTGGCTGAAGGAATAAGTTGACGTTACCATCATCAGAAAGAAAAAAATGACTCGGGACATAGAGTACATAATCTGGTTCAGGTAAATATATGGATTATCCTTTTAGCCTGAAATTAAAAACAACCGTTCCAAGTGATTCACCATCACCGGGGTTGAACTTGAGTTGCATGGCCTTCCTGCGTGCAATATCCTTCAGTTTGCCATTGCTGCTCGTGCTGCCGGAAGCGGTGTATTCGGCACTGATCACTTTTCCGTTCTCATCCACCCTCAGGTTCATGGCTATTTTGGCATTTTCATTAAAATCATCTTCGAAGCTCGGGAAGGTTACGATGCGGCGACCTGATAAACCTTTTGTGATGGCTACGCCGCTGTTGCCGGTGCCGCCATTGCCTTTGTAATTATCGCTGTTGATGTTGCCATTGGCTTTACCCTGATCGCCCTGCCCTCCGGCTACTCCCTGATTGCGAACATTGTTAAATGCATCCTGACTGTTTCCACCGGTACCCTGACCCCCGCTGTAGCTGCCCATAGTTGCCTTCGGCTTGGGTGGTGCGGGTGCCGGAGGTTGGGGCTTCGGTTTGGTGGTGCTTACCGTCTGGTTGGTAACCGGCTTGGGTTTAGCACTTGTTTCAGCCGGTTTGCGGGGAACGGTTACCGCATCCGGTTCATCGTTGTCGTCTTCGCTTGTAACCGGTTCGGGTGGGGGTGGGCTGCTTTGCGGTGCCGATGCAATGGGCTCTCCTGCTTCAGGGGCCGGGTCTCCGGGTACCATAGGTGGTATATCGCCAAGACCAAAATCGCTGTTGCCGAGATTAACCTCAATTCCTTCGTCGAGCAGGGCCTCATCGCGGAGCGGCGCTTTCCAGCTGATGAACAGCAACAGAAATACAATAACAGAAAGTATCAGGAATGTATATCCTGCTGCTTTCATGTTTTTTTCCTTTTCAAATGCTGCCTGTATTCTCATCATAACAATTGTAAATGTACACTGCCTGTCTTGGCTGAAACGTTGCAGACTTGCAAATATTTTTCACCGTGTGTTAAGATGTACGGATTCAACAACTTACATACCACTAATTTTACCCAAAACCACTTTAATGCTACGATTCATTCTGCTTCCCTTGTTGTTTTGTCTTTCTAAGGTATTTGCACAGCAGTTTACCCCGCTCGTTATTGGTACCTATACCCAAACAGGGAGTCATGGCATTTACACGGCAAATTTCGACACTGCTTCAGGCAGGATTGTCCTGCTTGATTCCATTTCGGCGAGTAACCCATCTTACCTCTGTATTTCGCCCAATGGCCGCAATGTGTACGCAGTATCAGAAACCGCAGCCGACAAGCCCGGAAGCGTACTTTCTTTTGACTATAACAGTTTAACCGGCAAGCTTAAATTGCTTAATGCACAATCATCCGGCGGAGATCACCCTTGTTTTATCAGTATAGATGCGCTGAGTAAATATGTTGCCGTGGCAAATTATTCAGGAGGTACGCTTGCCTTGTTGCCGATTGATAAAATGGGCACATTGAAACCGCCGGTGCAAGTAATACAAAGAAGAGGTTCAGGGCCCGATAAAAGAAGGCAGGAAAAGCCGCATGTACATCAGGCTATATTCAGCCCCAGGCAAAACCACGTAGTAATTGCCGATCTTGGAACAGATGAAATCGTCGGTTATAAAATCAATACCAAGAAGCCCTTGCCATTAGATACCTTAAAGACCAAGAAGATAAAAGTGGCGCCGGGTGCAGGTCCAAGGCATATTGCGTTTCATCCGTCCAAACCTGTTTTTTATGTAATGGAAGAAATGAGCGGTAAGGTAAGCGTCCATATTTTTGGTAAAAAAAGGATAGCATGGATTCAGGTCATTGAATCTGATACCATCAGCACCCAACCCGGAAGCGCCGATATTCATGTGAGCCCCGATGGCAGGTTTTTGTATGCAAGTAATCGCGCCGATGCCAATTCTGTAACCATTTTCAGCATCGGTCAAAACAATGGCAAACTTACCCGTGTGGGGCAACAATCTACCGGTGGTATAACACCGCGCAATTTTGTCATTCATCCTTCGGGCAACTGGCTTTTGGTTGCCAATCAGAACAGTAATAATATCGTTGTTTTTCACAGGGATAATTCTACCGGTCTTTTAAACCCGACAGGAGAAGAATTGAAACTTCCTTCGCCGGTTTGTCTTGCTTTTGGTCAATGATGCATCCATGCAAAGGTCATTTTCCCCTATATTTGTAGGCCTTGCAATCACATGAACTTCAGAATTAACATATTGGCTTCTTATATGGCCTTTTTACGGAGCGCCTGTGCCAATGTGCCCTGATCTTTTTGTTTTCAACGTTCATTTTTTTTCTTTCATTGTTCTCCTTACGGAGTAAAATTTATGTTGTCATCATGCGTACAGTAACAGTTGTTGGCCTGGGAAAGGTTGGCTCATTGGTCGGGACATTATTAAGTGAAATTTTTTCGGTTCAGGGTATCGATAAGGTAAAGCCTGCTAACGATCTGCCTTTTGACGTTGCAACAGGTGATGTGGCCGACCGGCAGTTTTTATATGAAATGCTATCAGGAAGAGATGCAGTGGTAAGTTGTCTTCCTTATAACCTGAACCTTGCGGTTGCGGAAGTGGCCCATGCATCAGGCATACACTATTTCGATCTAACTGAAGATGTGTCAACCACTGCTGCTATCCGTAAAATGGCCGAAACGAGCCGTGGGGTAATGGCTCCGCAGTGCGGTCTTGCTCCGGGTTTTATAGGCATTGTAGGCGCTGATTTATATAAAAGGTTTACTAAACTGCGTGATGTTGAACTGCGGGTGGGGGCATTACCACGGTACCCCAACGGACTGCTTGGATATTCCTTTACATGGTCACCTGCCGGTGTCATTAATGAATACATCAACGATGCTGAAGCTATCCATAACGGCGTCCGTAAAATGGTTCCATCGCTTGACGGACTTGAAGTGATCAATATAGAAGGTCAGGAGTTGGAGGCCTTTACCACGAGCGGAGGACTTGGCACGATGTGCGAAACGCTGGAAGGCAAGGTGGATACATTGAATTATAAAACCATACGTTACCCGGGGCATTGCAAACTGATGCGGTTCTTTTTGTATGAATTGTGCATGAAGAATGACCGTGTATTAACTGAAAAAATATTGACGGAAGCCAAGCCGCCCGTTGCCGAAGATGTGGTGTATGTTTATGCCGCTGTGGAAGGATGGCAGGGCGATCATCTCGCAAGGGAAGAGTTTTTCAATGCATATCACCCCATCGTTCATAAGGGAAAAACCTGGCGCGCCATCAGTTGGACCACCGCTGCAAGTGTGGCTGCCGTGGTGGAAATGGTTGCCCGGGGAACCTTGCCGCAACAGGGTTTTATCAAGCAGGAAGAAATATCGCTTGAGGCATTTATGCAAACAGGGAATGGTAGTTTGTACAGGAAGTAAAAGCAGACTTTTTTGAAATAACTGAAATTGAAGGATAAACTTTTAGTTAACCAATAATAAAAATTCGTAAGAATTACAAGGTTACTTCCTTTGCATTCTTACGAATTTTTGTCCTCAATAATCAGGTATTACAAGATATTCTTTTTCGCTACCTTGGTTTATTTTCCATAAGGCATATGCGTGTCAAAAAACCGCTTACCTGTTTCGTTCCAGTTATTGATAACATCTGCCCGACCCTTGTTCATACTTTGAATGGTTTGGTTAAATTTTTCGAGCGACTTATTCATTTCCTTTACTGCTGCGTTATACTTATCTATTTCCTTCTGATCGGACTTTGCTTTTGGATTGCGTTCAAAATTCTTTTTTACGGTTTCAAAGTCTTCCACCTTCAAAAAATAATCTGTTACCGTTTCCAGCATGGAGGCTTCTTTTTTATAAAACTCCATGGCCTTTCGGCATGATAGCCTGAGTGAACCATCATTTTTATAAGCACGAAACGTATCAAGCTTAGCCAGCCCTTCTTCGGCGTATTTTAAGAGCGAACCTTTAATTTGTTCAAGCGCAGTAAGGTTTTTGGCTTCCATGGCCTCCACCATCTGCTCATCGTGTATGGATGCTTTAAAAAATATAAGGTACATTTCATCATAGTAGTCTGACACTGTACCAATGGCGTTCATTTTTTCGCTCATCTCGGTTTTAGGGCCTTCCACCAATTGAATATTGTTGCGGTCGCAGTAATCTTTTTGGATTTTGTCAAACTCTTTATCGGCATCAGCCATTTTTTCATCTATCTTCTTTTTAAATAATATATAGGCCTCCATGGCATCGTAGCTTTGCTCGGCTATTTCTTCCATGTTTACCACTTTGCCATAATCTTCTTTTTGAATTGTTTCTACTAATTTCAGGTAACTCTTGGTGCCTTCGTGCAGGCTTTTATCTCCCTTATAATAAGGTATTTCAGCAAGGGCATACCTGAAATTGGTGATTTGTTCCATGTATGCCTGATGTTTTTTTTCTGCCTTCTTTATTTTTTTTCCATGTGCCATCTCGCTTACATAAGCAATGTACTTGTTGTTCAGCAGGTTCATTTGTTCATTGATTTTTTCAAGCGGAGTTACAGCCGATTCGGCAGGTTGTGCAAACAATAGGTTTCCCGCAAAAAGGAGGGCACATAAGAGAATGGAGCATTTGATAGGTTGCATAATTAAGTGGTTGATTTTTTAAAAAAATAGTTTCGTCATTGTGTAAAATGCGGAGCGGATATAGGGATCCGTTATCAGGTCTTCAAGTACCCATTGATTGGCTTCTTTTTCCCATTCGTTTCCCAATTCCAGCATTCGGTTGGTGTAGGTTGTATTTTCAGCCTTTACAGTTACATGATTGAAAGTGCTGTCGGCATTGGGGGTAAGGTTAAAAGCCTGGTATTCGGCATATTTTTCCCATTGCAATGGAAGCATGGTGTTTTCATTCCGTTTTTTCATTTCGCTTACCCATTGGTTGAGTTTGCTAAAAAAGAAGTCGTTGTTCACCTCTTTTGTAATCGATGGGAATTTTTCGGAAGGGTAGCGCCCTGTTATAGGGCTGTAAGGAACTGTGTGAACAATGGTATCAGATGCCAATGAAAATGAAAGACTTCGTTCGGTATAATCAAAGGGGGCAAATGCATCGGGCAGTTCAATATCAGGAATTACCCCTTTCTGTTGATTGGTTTCTCCGCTGATACGATATAGTTTACCGGTGGTAACTTTTACATAATCATCATACTTCTTGTCGGGATTGTATTTTTTTTCATCCACACTTTTTTTAGCAATAATGTTTGTATCAAGCGGAAGCATTATTTGCATAGTAGCCTTTCCGAATGTGGGGCTTCCCATGATTACCGCCCGTTTATAATCCTGAAGGGTAGCCGCTACAAGTTCGCTTGCCGATGCACTTTGGCCATTGATTAAAACCATCAGCGGACCATCGTAAATGGAGCCCCGTGACGGATCTTTCAAAGTGGCCCTTTCACCGGTTGCTCCTTTTATGATTGTCATCGGACCCGCTTCTATGAAAATGCCTGCTATTTCAATGGCTTCCTGCAAACTGCCACCGCCATTGTACCTGAGATCAAGGATCAGCCCATCAATTTTTTCGCGTTTTAGTTTGATGATTTCTTTTGACAGGTCGTTCGCACAACCTGAACCTTCCG
>JALOMX010000139.1 GCA_025455245.1 Chitinophagaceae bacterium | reverse complement strand
TAATTTCTTCATAAAGGTCCGCTTCCTGATGTAGCAGGAAGATTTCGTTTTCAATATTTCTTTTTAGCAAAAGCCAGTCAATTTTCCCGCCTGTAGAAAAACGTTCAAACGGAAGTTTTTCAATAGTATCAAGGTATTCTTTGTAAAATGAAAGGAATCTTTGCCTTTTTTCTGGTGAACCGCTGATCGTATAAAATCTGCTCAGGCTTCCCAAATCTGCCTGATACCGTACAAGGTAATCATACATTTCGGTTACACCACCCGCAGGTAAAAGATAAGCATTGGTTTTTTGCGCCTGTGATTGACCTGCAATTGCCATAATGCAGACCATTAAAATCCACTTTAACATCCCTTCCTTTTTTATGGTAATCATGAATCAAACTTTTCTACATGGATATAGAAGCCCTTTGGGGAGATGCAATTTAAGTTGAATGAATATTTAATAGGGAGTTTATAGAAACCTGAGGAATTTCTTACTTACCCACCTGTTTTCCAGGACGATCTTGCACCAATCGTTTTCTTCACGGTCAATGAATACTTCCTGACCATGTGCAATGGTGCCACTAATGTTGCCGGGAGCCACCCATGGTTCGTTTCTTACATTTAAAGGACTTCCGGAAGTTTCCACGACCGCACGAACCACATCTATGGTTAGCCTGCCGGATACCCAATGATTTTTGGATTCAGAAATTTTATACCATCCGTCTTTTTCTTTGTAAACCCTCAGGATGGCTCCGAGCGAAACAGGCTCCCGGTCTTTTGCCAGATCGCCCCCCGGGCTTTTTCTCACATTAAGCTTCGCCGTATTTACGGCAACATATTTTAAAACCTGTGGCGTAAAATCATCTTGCGGAATGTTGCCTGCAAGTCGTTCCCTGATTAAAGGAAGAAAGTTGTTTTCGCAGTCAGCTACTTTATTTCCACCAAAAAAATTGGATCCCGGACAGGATTTATTGTTCCGGCTTCCATTGTTTCTTTCGCCTGAAGAAAGATTGTACCAATGGTGGTAAACAATTTTTTGGGTATTCACCGGAATATTGAATCGCTTGCAAAGGATGGCAGTCATACCAATGATGGTGTTGCGGTGTGCTTCAGTCATTTCATCGCCACCTTTGTCAAAATTGCCGAAGTGTTCAATGCAAATCCCGTTGGTATTGGCTCCTTTAAGGCAGGCAGGTGTTTTTTCAAGACTCCGGCCGGTGACGATGGTGCCATCAGGGAAAGTGGTAAAATGCTGACCAATATCTGCCCAACCGTTTGCACTGATATGGTAATTTTTCATACCGAGTTGCTGGGTAAAATGGTTGGTACCGCTAAAGCTTTTGTAAGAGGGATTCCATGTATGGTGTTGCTGGATAAGCAACAAGGTTCTTCCTACCATTAACTTGTTGATCCAGATTTCGAATTCGGCAAGCGTCATTTTGGTGAAACCGTGTTTTGTTTCCATAGTTTTTGATTAAGAGATCATAAAACTATTCAATAGCCTGCATTCATCCAAACACTCTTTTATCCCATTCATGGAGCGGGTACATTTTTCAGGATTTGTTTAATGATATTTTCAACATTTATTTCTTCGGCCTCCGCTTCATAAGTCAGTCCGATCCTGTGACGAAGTATATCGGGTGCAAGGGTAATTACATCATCCGGAACCACATAAGCCCTCTTTTGTAAAAGTGCAAATGCCTTGCTTGCATGTGTAAGGTAAATGCTTGCCCTTGGTGAGGCGCCATAACTGATCAGCGGCGTAAGCGATGGCATTTTGTATTCGGAAGGTTTTCGGGTAGCCTGAATAATATCCAGAATGAAGTTTTCAATTTTTTCATCCACATATATTTTCCGGGTCAGGCTTGCTGCGTATTGCAGCACGGCAGCATCGGCAACAGCCTGCACTTCCATGTTGCCTTCAGCGGAAAAGCTGTTCCTTACGATCTGCATTTCTTCGCTCCGTTCCGGGTAGTCAACCAGAACTTTCATCATAAAACGATCCTGTTGCGCTTCGGGCAGCGGATAGGTGCCTTCCTGATCGAGAGGGTTTTGTGTGGCAAGCACCAGGAATGGTTCAGGTAATTTGTAACTGTGTTCACCAATGGTTACCTGTTTTTCCTGCATGGCTTCAAGCAATGCGCTCTGCACCTTTGCAGGGGCACGGTTTATTTCATCGGCCAGCAAAATATTGGTAAATATGGGGCCCTTTCTTACCTGGAAATCGCCTTTCTGCTGATTAAAGATCATGGTTCCGATTACATCGGCCGGCAACAGATCGGGTGTAAACTGAATACGGCTGAATCCAAGGTGAAGGGCCTGGGCCAATGAACGCACTGTAAGGGTTTTAGCTAATCCGGGAACACCTTCCAGCAGTATATGCGATTTGCAGTAAAGGCCGATCAGTAGCCGGTCAATCATTTCCTGCTGTCCTATAATACTTTTGTGAATTGCCTGCTTGATCCTTTCGGTATTCGGAGCAAAGTTTTCAATTTCCTGCTGAAGCTGATTTATCTGTTCTCGTGTAAGCATAATTAACTGCAAAGTTAATTGTTCTGGTACACGAAATGGTTTCCATGATTTGTACCGTATTAAATTTAATAAAATTGATAAGTGTCATCCTTTGCAATTCAAAGGTTTAATACCTTTAACTCGTTTGAAAAACTGATTCCCAATCTTGAAAATAAATATTTATGAAAAATATTCTTGTACCTGTTGACTTTTCATCCACTGCCAAAAACAGTGCAATGTATGCCGCAGCATTGGCCCGGGAACTTGGTGCGGAAAAAATCATATTGTATAATGCATACAGTATGCCCCTTGCTACTGAAATGAGTTGGGCAGTTTTGCAAACAGAAGAGTTGCAGAAAGCAAGCGAAGAGGGATTGAAAGCTTACAAAGGAGAATTAGAGGTTGTATGTGGTGAAGGGCTTTCGGTAGAGACGCTATCCGATTTCGGTTTTTTGGCCGAAAGGATCGATACCATTGCACATGATGTAAAAGCGGACCTGATTGTAATGGGTATTACCGGTGGGGGCAAACTTGAAGAGGTGCTGATGGGTAGCAATACCACCCACGTTGTTCACCATACCACAGTCCCGGTACTGATTGTTCCGGCAGATGCAAAATGGAAGGATGTGGAAGTTGTTGGTTGGGCTTGCGACTATAAAGATGTAATGAAAACCACACCTGCTATGGCGATTAGCAAAGTGGTTGAAGAATTAAAGGCAAAGCTTGTGGTAATGCACAACAACCCGGACCCCAAGGCTTTTGATCCTGATCTTTTTCATAACAATGTCATGGTGGCCGAAATGCTCAAAAAAACCAGGCCGGAATTTGATATGGTCAGTTATGATAACTTCCTGGAAGCCGTGCAGGATTTTGTGGAAAGACAAAAGGTGGATATGCTTTTGGTTATTCCTAAAAAAGTGGGTTGGTTTGAATCGCTTTTCCGCCGGAGCCACACAAAGATGCTTGCATTCCACAGCCACATTCCTTTATTGTGCCTGAGGGCGCTGAGTCCTGGAAATCAGGGTGCCTAAAGGTTACTGTTTAAAATGTTCCAAGTTGGTTTTTGTCGGCATCTTCATACCCGAATTCTTCTCCCTGGGGCAAGCCCTGTCCGGGATAAACAGCATTTTTTAAAATCTGATAGGCCATCCAGATAACCGGCACCGGTGAAAGCGTAAACATAAGACCGATGATCCAAAAGGGGGCATCGGCTTCAAACAGCAATAAATAGACTAATAGATAAAAGGTAGCAAGCAATATGGCAATTTCATAACGTTTCATGGAATTTTTACAAATCAGCATTAAATCTGTTTGCTCCCATAAAGTTAAAAAATTATCAAGTTAAATATTTCCCAACAATAGGCACCCGGCGACCAACCCCAAAGGCTTTGGGGCTTATCCGTATGATGGGGCAAAACTGATTTCTTTTATATTCATTCAGGTTTACCATTCTAAGTACCCTGTCAACAAGGGCGGGGTCGAATCCAAACGATTTAATTTCGTTGGGACCCATTCTTCGTTCAATGTACTGATACAGCAGGGGATCGAGAATGTGATATTCCGGCAAGCTGTCGCTGTCTTTTTGGCCCGGTCTTAGTTCAGCACTCGGGGCTTTGGTTATGATGTTTTCGGGAATAATTTCTTTGTTTCGATTGATGTACCGTGCAAGTGCATAAACCTGCAGTTTGTAGCAATCGCCCAAAACACCAAGGCCGCCTGCCATATCACCGTATAAAGTGCCGTATCCTGTGGCCAATTCACTTTTATTGCTTGTGTTCAGTAAAATATAATTGAATTTATTGGCTATTGCCATAACGAGGTTGCCCCTTGTACGGCTTTGAATATTTTCTTCTGCAACATTAAAGGGAAGGTCACCGAATATCGGTTTCAGGGAATGGGTAAAGGAATCAAAAATATCTTTGATGGGTACGATATCATAAGGGTTATTCAGGTTTTTACTCAGTTGGACCGCGTCATCCACGGAATGTTCTGTACTGAACTGTGATGGCATCAACACTGCACGGACATTTTGATTTCCCAGCGCTTCCACGGCAAGGGCCAGGGTAACCGCGCTGTCTATTCCTCCGCTGCTTGCAACAATTGCCTGCCGGAAACCCATTTTTTTGAAGTAATCATGAATGCCCAAAACCAGGGCATCATAGATTTGTGCAAGGTTCAGATTGGCATCTAAATGGTGTGGGTCAAGTTCGTAAGCAGGCAGCCTGTCCGCAGTTTCCAAAACAGGTTCTGCCATGCTGCCGTCATCGTTCAGGGTGAAAATCTGCATATCCTCCCTGAAAAGCGGAAGGCTGCCGCAAAGATTGGCATGCTTGTCGAATGCATAAGAACCGCCATCGAATACAATTTCTGTCTGACTTCCTACTGCATTGCAATAAAACATGGGGATGCCATACTTTTCCACGTTGGCTTTTATGACCGCTTTCCTGTCTTCATCATGGGTATAATCAAATGGAGATGCACTGATGTTGATCATGAAATCCGGATTGAATCCCATTAATTTGTCCATAGGGCAAATCCGGTATAAAGGGTTATTGCCAAGATTCCAGATATCCTCACAAATGGTGAGCGCAATCTTTTTTCCTTTAAACTCCACTATGTTCCATTCCCATGCAGGTTCAAAATACCTGTATTCATCAAACACATCATAGGTGGGCAGCAAGGTTTTGTGTACAACGGCGTGCACCTTGCCGTCATATAAAAACCAGGCACTGTTGAAGAGGTCTTTGCCGTCTTTAACGGGGTTTCTTTCGGGAGCGCCTACAATAATACCGATGTCTTTACTATGCCCTGCAATGGTTTCAACTGCCTGTCTGCATTTTTTGATGAAGTCATCAAATTCAAGAAAATCCCGTGCAGGATAGCCGCATACACTCAGTTCGCTGAAAACAATCAGGTCGGCACCTTTTGCTTTGGCTGCTTCTGCCGCTTCAATTATTTTTTGAGTATTGGATTCAAAATTTCCTATATGATAGTTTTGCTGTGCGAGTGCTATTTTCATACCACAAAACTAAATGATTACAGCAACTGAGTCCGGTATGCTTTTCGGAGTTTTGGATATTCAGATTTCTGTTTATACTTTCAGCCCTTTAACGAATTGCTATGTTTTACATACTTGAGAAGTTTCTTCATTATGAAGGCGTGATTCCGGATCAACTTTTTCTCCATCAGGCAATGGGTGAAACATCCCGCGCATGGACCTGGAAACAAGCAGGGGATCATGCAAGAAGAATGACAACTGCATTAAGGGGCATGGGTTTACAACCGGGTGATAAAGTAGCGATCCTTAGTAAAAACTGTGCGGAATGGATTATTGCAGACCTTGCCATTATGATGGGTGGATTTGTTTCAGTGCCATTGTATGCCACTATTACCGCGCCTACCATCAGGATGTTTGCCATTGTATGCCACTATTACCGCGCCTACCATCAGGATGTTGCTGGAGCATAGTGAAGCAAAAGCAGTATTTGTTGGGAAGCTCGACAATTTCGGGGATCAGGCACCCGGTCTTTTGCCTGATATACCTGCCATTTATTTTGGCGCATACGGTCATAAAGCCTCGCTTGTTTTTGAGAACCTGATTGCCGGAAACGAACCGGTCACTGCCCCGGCCAATGTTGCAGAAGAGGATCTTGTTACCCTGCTTTACACATCAGGCACCACCGGTAAACCCAAAGGGGTCATGCATACGGCGCAAAACTTCAGGGCAACGCTTGGCGCCGTTCAAAAAATGATCCCAATTCCAGCAAAGCCAAAAATTTTCTCATACCTGCCCCTCAGCCATGTGGCGGAAAGAATGGGGGTGGAATTTGTAACCATCTGCTACGGCGGAACCATGTATTTTGCCCATACCCTGGAGAGTTTTGCTAAAGATTTATCCGCTGTTCAGCCTGATTTGTTTTTTGCAGTACCACGCATCTGGGCAAAGTTTAAAGAGAAGATCAATGAAAAAATGCCTGATGAAAAACTGACAAAGCTGCTCAGAATTCCACTTTTGAATCTGCTTGTCAGGAAAAAAATAAAAAAGGCACTTGGTTTAAGCAAAGCACAACTGATCTATTCGGCAGCCGCCCCCCTTTCTGTGGACCTGATTACCTGGTTCCGGCAGTTGAATGTTAACATTCTGCAGGCTTACGGAATGACCGAGGATTGTGTGTTCTGTCATTATTGTGTGCCTGATGCCGACAGGGTTGGTTCTGTAGGTAAGCCACTTCCCGGTCTGCAAACCCGTATATCTCCGGAAGGTGAAGTACAGGTAAAAAGTTCCGCTTTGATGAAAGGGTATTTTAAAGAATGGGCTATGACAGCCGAAATGTTTACCGAAGATGGTTATCTGAAAACAGGTGACAAAGGAAATTATGATAAAGACGGTTTCCTTTTTATTACCGGCAGGGTTAAAGACCAGTTTAAAACCGATAAGGGAAAATATATATCTCCTTCTCCTATAGAAATGCGGCTAATGGATGATGTAATGGTGGAACAGGCATGCGTGGTGGGAATGGGCATACCCCAACCCATTGGGTTGGTCGTTTTGTCTGAAGTAGCATTGGGTTCCCAGCGTGCTGAATTGGATCAACACCTTGATTCATTGCGCAACCGGATAAATGGCCAATTGGAATCACATGAAAAAATGGAAAAGCTCGTAATAATCCCGCAGGCATGGACGGTGGAAAACGGGCTGATGACACCTACTTTGAAAATCAAACGAAATGAAGTTGAAAAGATTTATGAATCCAATTATATCGATTGGTTTCATCATTCAGAAAAGGTGATTTGGGTGTAGGTGACACTTAAATTATTTTTGGAGCGTTATGGTTTTGATGAAGAATGGATTTTTACTTTTTCTGATTGGTTTTAGTTGTTTATGGATTGGTGCCTGCAACGGGGAATCAAG
>JALOMX010000138.1 GCA_025455245.1 Chitinophagaceae bacterium | reverse complement strand
AAGAGGTATTCCTGAACGGTGTAGACTACATCTTTAAAACCAAGGTTGTGCCTGATGGAATTGGTTCCGGAGATTCTGCAATTTACTTCAAAAGGAATTATGCCTTCCTCTTGTGTAAGAATAGATTGAAGGTTGAAACTTCCTTTGAATTCGGCATGCATGATCATCTTTTCAATAATGGGTAAAATGAGATGATCGTATTCAAAAACAACTTTTGACTTGACCGTAGTACCACTGCTTAATTCGCGTTCCATGGTAAAAATGCCGTGAAGGTCGCCTGCCTTGTTTACATAAGCTGCTGTTGTAAGTTCTATGCCTTTGTAAAGGGGCTGAATCATGTAATCCTTTCCGAATTGACTAAGGTTTTCCGGATTTAAAAAGATTCCCCTTGACCCCCTTCCTTCCCTTGGTTTTGCGATGATCTCTTTGGCAGAATAATCAAAATTTTCCGGCAACCATGATTGCGCAAAGGGAATATGATGCTCCTGATGATGTAAAAAGGAAAGGTATTTATCAAGGTAAATTTGTGCGGTATCAGCGCTGCTTGCAGCTACAGTCGCCTTTAGTATGCCGGCATTTTTGCTTAAATGGTAAACTTCATAATCGGTAGAAGGAATGATCAGATGAATTCCTTCCCGGCTGATTATTTGATTTATGGTATCAATATAATCTTCATGATAGGCAAATGGAACGGTGTAGGTTTGGTTGCATAAAAAATTGCCTGCAGAAAATGCAACGGTATTCGTACCAACAATATAAATATCGGGAAATGCATTACGGATATTTCTTATAATTCCCTGACCAACATTTCCTCCAATTCCTGTTACTAAAATTTTTCTTTCTTCCATACTATATATTCTTCAATTCCTTTTTCAAGGGTTATTTTTGGTTTAAATGAAAGTGCCTTTACTGTTTCCTCATTGTTATATATAAAGGAAGGGGCGTTGTCTTCATTTTCAAATTTCACGAGACAACCGGAAATAGCTGAAATAATACCTGCCACCTGAGCATTGGAGTATTCACCCTGATAAGTACCTAACAGTATTTTTTTACTAATGTGTTGACGGTTTAGGATTATTTGCCCGATATAAGCAACCCCATCCTCAACATGTATATAATTCTGCAACCTGCTTCCATCTCCCCAAACTGTAATAGCGTTTTGTTGCAGTGCGGCATTTACATAGTTGGGAATCAGGGTATTTTCTTTCATCCCAATTCCATACAAGGAAGGGAACCTGATAATGGCATAATCCTTTGAACCTGCAGTAACCCGCTCGCCCCATAATTTGGAAACAGCATAAGACGAAGCAGGTGAGACCGGGGTCGTTTCAGTGATTGGTTCTGCCTGTATAGGGTAAACCGAAACGGAAGAAATATAGATGTGAAAAGCTTCAGGAAACCTTTTGCAAAGATTTTCAGTAAGGGCTACATTTGATTGGAATAACCTTTCATTTGTCTGAACATCTCTTCCTGAAGAAACTGCTGCATGGCACATTACTACAACATCAGGACTAAAAGATATTTCCTCTAAATTGAGGGAGCTAAAAACCTCTATACCATTAATGGTTGCTTTCTCTCTGGCTAACCCCTTTACCTTAAAATACCCGGACAATATGTTGGCTGCTTTATTGCCTAAAAAACCGGAAATACCCGTAACCAAAATACTTAATTTTTTTTTATCTTCAGGTCTCATTTAATCATGTCCTTTAAAAAAGCCGGGCGCAAGATAAGACCACATTGCAGAAAGAATCCAGTATGCCTTAAAACAGGGCATTCGAATATGTGCAATTTATATGATTAAGTATAATTCGGGAAGAAATTTGGCCAATTAGCAATATATGTCCATTTATAAAGAAAGCCCTATGCTTCCTGCCTTGTCAGTACTTCTTTCTTTATCTTCTTCCAAAGCCCATCGAAACTCTGGAATTTATCGCCACTGTATTTTTCGGCAAAGGCTTCCATTTTTTCCACCCTGCGCTGATGGGTTATGTCAAAGAAAGCATCAATAGCTTTTTGGTCGGCCTGCATAGCGGCATCGTTGAAGTAAGCTTTTAAGCCTTCAGTGCGGTCAATATTTCGTTTGGCCATTTCGCGCTCGCTGTTTTCTATCAACCGAACGTTTTCTTCGTAAGGCCCGCTGGGAAGCATGCTTTTTACAATGACCGGCATCAGTTCTATCAGCATCAGTATGGCAACAATCAGGTAGTAACGAAAAGCAACGGCATCGTTGGCTGCCACGAGGTTTTGCAGGGCTTCAATACGGGTCAGGAAGCCATCGTTCAGCAGTGATGCAAATTGTGCTTCCTGTTGCTTTTTTGCCGTTTCAATTCCGGCAATAGCAGCCGACAAAGAATCCATTTTTGGTGTGGTCTCATTTTTTAATTGTATGTAATCACCTTCCAGTTTGGTGTATTCTGTTTTTTTGGCAAGGGCAATGGTGCTGATGCCCACCTTCCCGCTACCTCCGCTGCCATCGGTTTCGGCAATAAAGGCGGCGCGCGCTTTTTCCACTTCGGCATATTTTGTTTCGAGTGATTTTTGCAAACCGGATTTTTCATTTTCCAGCGTCAGTTTTTGCCCGGCATACAACGAATCAAGCTGAGCACGCTTTTTCATTTTTCGCCCTTCGTTGTCAATACTTGCCTGCATTTTTACCTCCTTATCAAACAGGTAAAGCACGGCAGGTTGCGCCATAAACAGACCAATGGTAAGCGCCAGTATGGCCCTTAATGCCAGCGGACCAAGTTTGTTGCGGTTCGATTTATTGATGCCCTTTATCAAAGCACGATCAATACCCAGAATGATAAACCCCATAAAAAGACCCATGGGAACATAGGTCATCGGGTTGTTGACCGTAGTACTGAAAAAATAGACCCATGCCAAAGTTGCAAAAAGCCATGTACCCAACACGATCAGCCCCGTTATGCGGTACCTGTTTCGGTCAACCTTGCAATCGCGGATAATTTCGGGTTCAGCAGTAGCAAGCCACCAAAGGAAATTATCAAAACTGCTTTCTTCATATGCTTGTTGTCCCCCAAGCGGTGTATTCGGTTCATTTGTCATACGGTGGAATGGCTTTATTATGGCCAACATAAAGTAACGAATAGATCAGGGGCAAATTATCCCTCAAAAGTGATTAGCAAATCATTAACGGGATGAATGGTAATCATTATGTGATGAATACCCTGTTGGATGTGGACGCCGGGAACTATTCGGTTTTATTTCCACCTGTCGAAAAAGGCTTTATTAAAAGCTTCACTTAAAGGCAGGCTTTGCCCTTGAATAAAGACCTGTGTTTTGTCGGCCTTTTCAATCTTTTTCAGGTTTACTACATAGGATCGGTGAATACGCATAAATAAACTCTCCGGCAGCAATTGAAGCGCTTCGGCAAACGTGCTTCTCGAAAGGATTTTCCGGTTGTTCATAATGAAGCTAACATAGTTACCCGTGGCTTCAAGGTAGAGAATCTCATCAAAGTTTATTTTTATTTGTTCTACACCTGATTTTACAATGATGTAGTTGTTATTTTTCACATCTCCTACGGTACGATAATTAAACAGTTCGAGCGCTTTATTACATGCTTTTAAAAAGCGGGTTAGGGAAATGGGTTTCATCAGGTAATCAACCGCATCCAACTCAAAGCCTGATACCGCATGCTCGGCATAGGCCGTTGTAAAAATGACCATGGGTTTTCGGTGAAGGCTACCGTAAAATTCCAGGCCCGAAACATCCGGCATTTTTATATCGAGAAATAACAGATCCGTTTCGTTTTGCTGTAACCATGCAAGCGCCTCGAGGGCATTCGAAAATGTATGGGTCAACTCAAGGTAAGGCACTTTTTGGGCATGTGCTTTTATGATCCCGAGCGCCAATGGTTCATCATCAATTGCAATTGCCTTCATAGGTTTTGCAAGGTTACAACAATATGGTGAGTTCAACTTTGTATGACTTATCGTCCTCTTTTACTGATAATAGATGCTTGTCGGGATAAAGCAGGTTAAGCCTTTGTTTAACATTACTCAACCCGATGCCATGATTGTTTTTCTCAGGGTCATTCAGCCAAATGCGGTCGTGGGTGCTGTTGTGTAAACTAAACGTTAGTTTTTCACCTTCAACCCTGATAAGTAGGTGGATAAACGAGTGTGCCTGCATACTGATTCCATGTTTAAATGCATTTTCAACAAAGGGTATCATCAGCATAGGTGCAATGGTGAGTGTGGGTGCGATATCTTCCGGTAATTCTGTTACCAGTTCGATTGGTGACTGAGCACCCAGCCGCATTTGCTGAATGGCAATATAATTCCTGAGATAGTCAAGATCTTTTTCGAGCGGGATGAATGCTTCCTGATTTTCGCGCAGCATAAAGCGCATCATTTCGCTGATCTTCTCAATGGCATCTGATGTTTGCGGGGCATTTTCGGTAATGGCAAGCCCATAGACTGTATTCAAAGCATTGAAGAGAAAATGAGGATTGATCTGTGTACGCAATTGATCGAGCTGGGCCGTGGAGTGTCCGAGTTTCTGCTCAAGAGCCTGCAGGTTGTCTTTCCTTTTTTGTTGATAATGATACCAGTACCATAGGGAAGGAGTTGCTACCAATACCAGGAAAAAGGAGGTTAAGAAAGCTGAAATATATCCGGCACCTTCATCACCACTTGCCGGAATGATTACAATTGTAATCATGCACCATGCAAATGATCCTGTAAGTATGGCCATTATACTTAAATTAAGTGCCGGCCTTTTTTTATGTAAAGAAGCCGGAATGAACTTAAAGTAAATAAGATTACTGAATATGATGATTGAAGGAATTACCGCTATCCAGATAAGAAAAGAAACAGGGGAAATAAATATGGCAAGTAAAAGTGCCATCAGCACTACCATTATCCAAAGGGTGATTTGGGTATTGTTGAAAAATGTAAGTTTTGATGGCTTGGTTTCAATGTAGGACAGGATTAATAACCCTCCATATTTTATCAGCGTATAAACCGCAAATGCAAATACCAGCCATAATGATAATATGAAATTTGATTGAAATATAAAAGAAAGGGCCTTGTCCTCATTTTGCATGGTAACCCACAGGTATGCTTTCAGATAAACATCTGTAGCAATATTTATACCCAGGAGTATTAAAAAGCATCCCAGAATTTTGGCAAGTGTGCCATATCGCATTCCCAACTCCTGAATGTTTGTTATCAGTCTGAAGTTCATAAACATGAAACATATAAACCATGTGATATACCTGATAATATTGGGTATGTAATAATGCTTGTAATAGCCATACTGAACACCGGCTTCTTCAAACAAACTTTCTTGCCCGGCGGCCGGTGAAGGCAATCCTTCGCCAAGGCCCTGCCAGGTAAACAGCAGTACACTTATGCTGAAAAAAGAAACAAGACCCCAGAATTCAATATCGGAAAAGCGTTTTTTTACATCAGGAAGAATATTCATAATCAGAATTTATGATGCAAGATTAATGAGCTGCTTTGTTCCGAAGATGACTGCTGTGATGATTTGGGTTAAAAATGTGACCAGTCGTGATATTTCAAAACAAAAAGGATGCCCGGTAAAAATCGGGCATCCTCCATTCAGCAGGTCATGTTTAAAAAGGTTTATGAAAGCAAGGTCATTTCTTTATGTTTGGCTGCAACCATTTCAAGGGATTGCTCAATATCCCAGATAAGGTCTTTGTAATTTTCTACGCCTATAGACAGCCTTACCATACTTTCCGTAAGGCCAAGGCTTTCTTTTTCGGCATCAGGTACATCAGCATGCGTCATGGTATATGGATGTTCAGCAAGACTTTCTGTACCACCAAGGCTTACAGCAAGCTTCATCAGTTTCAGGTGGTTTAAAAAAGTAAAGGCCGCTTTTTCCCCTCCCTTAATGTCGAAGCTAAGCATAGCGCCACATCCATCACATTGACGTTGATAAATTTCGTACTGATCCGGGTTGTTTGTTTCGCTGAAAAATCCCGGGTAATATACTTTTTCAACCAAAGGATGGCTAATCAAGTATTCGGCAATCTTTCGTGCATTTTTGGACTGCTGTGTCATACGAAGCTTGAGAGTTTCAAGGCTGCGCAGCAAAAGC
>JALOMX010000137.1 GCA_025455245.1 Chitinophagaceae bacterium | reverse complement strand
ACTTACTATGAGTATGTTATGCGGCGCAAGGGTTTCCACCAATTTCTCGGTCAGGTGTTTTCCGTATTCGGTTTGGTTTCTTGTACCAATAATGTTTATGATGCGGCTTGCATTGAGGTTTGCAGTTCCTTTATAAAACAAGAGGGTAGGTGGGTCATAGCAGTTCAGCAATCGCTTCGGGTAATTCTCATTGGTTAAAAAAAGTAGTTCTATTTCATGTTTTTTAAGGAACTCCCATTCCTTTAGGCATGATTCATAATCTGTAAATCCTTTAATACATGAAGCTTTGATATCAGAAATACCATCCACTTCGCATAAGGCTTTTCTTGATGCCCTAAAGATGGACTCTGCACTGCCAAACGCCTCAGTCAGTGCACGTGCAAGTACACAACCTATTTGTGGTACGCGCGTAAGCGCAAGTTGGTAAACAGGTTCGGGAAAGTTCAACTTATTGGAATTTTGGAATATTCAATTGCTTGCAAATTTGCATGCAGGTGATTTTATCTAAAATTGGATGCCTTGGGACAGTTGATTTCTTAAAGGATTGCTGATGCATAAAAACATCGTGACGCGAGCCATGCCTTAGTAGCCGGCAATTATGATTGTTGAGGTGTTTAATAAACTCATTTCTTTTGATTGACATTAGCCAATAGTTAAGCTTTCTTCCAGCACCACATTGTTGTCTGATTTTATTTCCTGCATACTTTCCAAATATTCATTAAGCGCATCCAGAATGTTTTCTTTGGTTTCAGCAATGGATTTTCCCTGCGTAATTACTTCGGGAATCTCTTTAATTGTTCCAACATAAAATTCTTCGCCTTTAATGACCTGCATCGTAATTTTCATAAAAGCTTATTTTACTGCAATGTACATCAATAACCAATTACTTTCATTTCGGTACGGCGGTTCCTTGCCCTGCCGGCTTCGGTTTGGTTATCTGCAATGGGTTTCGTGCTACCGTAGCCTTTGGCTAATAATCGTTTAATGTCAATGCCCTTTTCAATGAGATAATCAACGACGGCCTTTGCCCTGTTTTGGCTGAGTTTTTGGTTGTCGGCAGCGTTGCCCACATTGTCTGTGTGCCCGCCAATTTCCACTTTCAATCCTTCATTTTCCTGAAGCAGATCTGCAAGTTTATTCAACTCTACAAATGAACTTTTTTCAAGCCTTGCAGAACCGGTTTCAAATTCAATATTCTTTAATTCGAGCGAAGCGTTTACAATAATTGGTTCAAGGGGTATATCTTTTGTGAAACTGCTATCTGCATTTTCTTTTTCCATGTAGAACCGGTCGCTGAAAAACAAATAGCCTTTTCTGCTAACGGTAAATGAATAATTTCTTCCTGTTGGCAGCGTAACAAGGTAGTTGCCTGATTCATCCGTAATAAGGCTGTGGATCAGTGCACCTGATTCATTGTCGGTAACTTCAATACCCGACGGCAAGCCTTTGTCCGTTACCTTATCAAAAACCCTTCCTTTTACCCACTTCGTTTTTCTTGCCCTCGCATAATCGGGAAGATCGAACCGGTAAAGATCGAGGCCACCACGGCTGTCACTGCGAAAGCTTGCAAAGTAGGCCGTTGTGCCATTGGCAGCTACAATCAGGCTGCCGTCGTCATCAATGGTATTAATGGGATAGCCAAGATTTTCGGGAATGCTCCATTCACCGCCGGGGCCAAGCCTTGTCAGATACAAATCACTTCCTCCATAGCCGGGATGTCCGCCCGAAGTAAAATACATGGTTTGATTGTCTGCATGGATATAAGGGGCAAGATCATCGGCCGATGTATTGATAACGGGGCCCATATTGACGGCGGGTCCCCACTTACCATTGGCATTTCTTTTACTCATGTAAATGTCTTTTCCGCCAAGCCCGCCCGGGCGGTTACTGCTGAAATAAAGCGTTTGCTTGTCGGGGCTGATCGAGGGACTGCTTTCCCAGAATTCGGTGTTTATGTTTTCGCCGAGATTGTAGGGAATGCTCCATCCATCGGGTGTAGCCTGACAACTGTAAATATCAAAATCGCCATATCCGCCGGCAGGAAAGTTGCCGGCAAAAAACATCAACTCCCCATCCGGCGCCATGTTGATACCACCTTTGGAAGCTTCTTCGTTCAGTGAGCCTTCCAATGTTCTTGCCGCTGTGTACTTCCCGTTGGCTAATAGCTGACTTGCATAAAAATCTTCCCTGAATCCCTGCATTCGTCTGGTAAATACCAGTAAGCTGTCATCAATGGTAAAGGATGGATAATATTCGCTTCTTGACGAGTTGATGCTGTCACCGAGGTTTACTGGATTGAAGCTGAAATTACTCCCTGCCTTTTTTTCTTCAAATGCCAACGCAAAATCATATGTTTTTTTTCTGTATGCTGCCGCTTTGCCTGTTCTGCTTTCAGGCGATACGGTTTGAAGGTAGCGGTTAATCCATTGCGCTGCATCTTTGAACCTGCCCGACCCGGCAAGGTTTATGGTGTAGGAAAGCAGCCAGCTTTCACTGAAAATGCTATCCATTTTCCAGGCCTTTTCAAAGGAAAGGATTGCGCTGTCATACCTTTTCTTTTCTCCATAAGCGCCCATCAGGCTTAGCCATGCTTCTACAAATTTGGGTTCCTGCTTCAGTGTCTGATACAATAGGTTTCTTCCGGTTTCCCACTGTCCCGCCCGAAGGTTTTCAATCGCCTGGAAATAGGTTGCCTGCGATTTTTTATTCATGTTTTCAGGATTGTACCACTGGCCGAAAAGGCCTGAAAGCAAGGATGCTGTCAGGACAAAAATGATGCTTACAATCAAACGGATTTTTATCAGCATAGTCATTTGACGAAATTATGTCCTGCAGGGTATGAATGTTGTGATAAATTTTTGCTATAAATAAAAAAAGGCCCCGATGGGAGCCTTTTCTTATAAGATTAAAAAAATTACTTTTTTGCTGAGGCCTTTCCGCCAAAAAAGAATCCAACCGAAATTCCAAAGTAGTTGCTCCTTGCGGTAAGGTCTACGCCGGAGGGTGGATTTTGCAAATTGGCAATTCCGGGAGTGTAGTTGGCTGAAAAGAAAAGCCCGTTTGCCAGTTCGTAACCTGCCAAAAGATTTACACCAAAATCAAAACCCTTTAATTCACCTTCCTCGCTTCCGATGTCAATCTTTTCATTGCCCTCCTCATCGGACTTGATTTCGGCACTCAGGTTAAAACCAAGGTTTGGACCACCACCTACAAAGAATTTGCCCGAGCCGGCAGGTGCTTTGTACAAAAAGTTGATGGGAATGTCAATGGCATTTACCACCGCCTTGTCTGTGTGATCTTCGTGCTCTATACCTGCACCTTTGCTAACAAATAAAACCTGAGGTTGAATACTGAACTTTTCGCTGATGGCATGGTCAATAACCGCACCGAAGTGAAATCCTGTTCTCGACTTGAATTCATCATCTTTTTCACCCTCAAATTTTACGGCCCAATTTGCAAAGTTCGGACCGGCTTTTATACCGAATTTTGTTTGGGCATTTGCCATTGCTAAGGCAAGAACGCCGGTGGTAATCAGGAATAACTTTTTCATAAATAAATGGTTTTGTATGCTTTAATGAAACAATGCTGCAAATATATTGTTCGCAATTGAAACTTTGTTTCAAAAAATTATTCAATTTTTGTTATAAAATCAATTTGCATATCTGAATGTCCTGAAGTGGGGCCGGAAGATGCTGATTTTCCGGCAGCAATATGCCTCAATCCAATGCGGGTGGTACCTGTGGTTGCCGTTGCCGGGGTTTGCCACTGCGATTCCAACCCAATGGGCAGGCCAATCCTGTCGGCATCTGTCAGGGTAATATTAAGTCCGCTTAATCCTGTAGGTGAAAAATAAAACAAGTGCTGATGACCCTGTGTCCTTACCGTGGCAGTCATATCTTCAGCAGGGGTTTTAGATTTGTTGGTGAGTGTAATACTTGCCTGATAGGTTTGCCCTTTTTGAAGTTTAATCTCATCAAAACGAATCGGGGCTGCCCCACCCGGGCCATCAGGATCATCAAAAACCGCCTCATATTTTAAGGTGCCGGCTTGCGAAAATTTTATTGAAAAAGTGGTGATGGCACCATGAGCGGAATCTTCCTCGGGATTATCTACATCCTTCTTACAACTTGTTGTAAAGGCCAATAGCCCAAGGAATACCATAATTACAAAGACATTTTTTTTCATAATATTTCATTTAGAAATGAATGGGGACTTTTAACCTTAAAGCAACATTGACTCCTGCCTCGTTGGCAAAATACCTGAAACGGTTCATATAATCGCGATAGGATGCATTGGTGAGGTTATAAACGGATAGTCCTGCCTGAATTTTTGATTTGGTAAGAATGGTTCCTGCTTCAAGGGTAACCAAACCATAGGCAGGTGGGGGTGGGGCATAATCATTCCACTCAGGATTATCCTTTTGATCAGGTATGCGTGTTTGTTCTCGTGTGTAAGCAAATGAGGTTTTTAGGTATGGTTTGGTCATTGCTGTTCCAACCTTTGGATACCATGTAAATCCCGTTTCATATCTGTCTGCCGGCATCCAAATCAGCCAGTCATCAAGGTCGAGGTTTCGGGCATACAAAAGGTTGGCTTTTGCAAAAAAGTCGATGTATCGAACCGGGCTGAAAGTCATCATAAAATCAAAACCTGCCAGGTTTGCATCGGTTTGGCGGTATTCAAATTTCGGGTAATAACCATTTATGGTGAGTTGAGGTGGCTGCACCGGTTGCAGATAAATAAAATCGCGGATCCTGTTATTGTAGGCAGCAAGCTCAAATGAAAAAGTGCTGTCAGGTTTATACGTAAGTTGAATATTAAGGTTAAAAGACTTTTCTGCTTCAAAGTCAGGGTTGCCGATTTCAACCGCTGCAAGCCCCTGATGCAAGCCATTGGCATAAAGTTCATTGGGGGCAGGAGGGCGCCATGCACTCGCAAGATTCATGGTGATATTAAGGCCTTCCAAAATTTCGTAGTGCGTACCAATGGTGGCCGTTAGGTTATCAAAAGTACGGTTATGCACTTCAATAGCCCCATTGTCCCTGTAAAATGATTCAAAGAATTTATGGTCATAGCGTACGCCGATTTCATTGGTAAAACCACCGGCTTTCATTTTAAGAATGCTGAAACCACCAAGGTTCCAGCTTTCGAAATTCCTTATAAAAATGCGGGCGCTTGAGGGATTATTTACGTTTTGCTGAAAGGAAAAATTGATACCATTTTGCCAGGTGAAGCCGGTACCCGGTTCAATGGTATGCATAATTTCGGTACTCGTGGTACCCATATTCAGGCTCAGTTCGGGAAACGGATTGAAGGAGCGTGCATCAAACTCATCGCGGTGGTTTTCCTGATGGGCAACCCAAAAACTTGTTTGGTGACGGTTATTCCAGATTACTTTTCCCCCTGCTTTGGCTATCCAGTGCTTTGCCTGCTGATAGGGACGATCAATGTTGTAGGTAAATTCTCCGGGGAACAGTGGCTTGTCGCTCGCAATGGCATTATTCAGGTCGTCTAAATTGTCAACATGTGCGCCGGGGTAAAAGCCTAATTGAGTACTAAAATAGCTAAAGCTTGCATCCCAGTTCCATTGATTTTTCTGTATACCTACGGCCGCAGAAAAGTTCCCTTCGTCCATGGCTGTATTTGCAAGCCAATAACCGGGTATCCTGATGGTGCCGCCCTTTTTTAAAGTGCCCTGCACCCTCCATCCCACCTGTGTTTTTTTATCATTGCTTCCCTCTATCAATCCGGAGATTACCCCCATACCGTTATTGGAGAACCCGGCAAGATTCAATTCACCTTTTATTTCTTTTTCATGAAGAAATGGCCTTGGTTCAGCAATGACTACCCCTCCAATAGCTTCGGCGCCGTACCTCACAGAGGATGCACCTTTTACCACTGTAAATTTATCGGAAGCATATGGGTCGATTTCGGGTGCATGGTCCGTACCCCATTGCTGACTTTCAAGTTTTACCCCATTGGTTATTAAAACGATCCGGTTACTGTGGAGGCCCTGAATGATGGGTTTACCAATGGTGGCACCGGTACTTAATGTCCGCACCCCATTTACCGCTTCAAGGCTTTGGGCAAG
>JALOMX010000136.1 GCA_025455245.1 Chitinophagaceae bacterium | reverse complement strand
TGGATGTAACCGATGCTGTTTTAAACGAAGCCATTAACGCCGGAGCCAATCTGATCATTTCACATCACCCCTTGATTTTCAAGCCTTTAAAGTCAATCCCTCCTTCAAAAAATGTCGATAGGCTGCTTATTAAAGCCATCAAAAACGACATGTCCATTTTTGCCATTCACACCAATTATGACAATATCATCGGTGGTGTAAATCGTGCATTTGCACTCAGTCTTGGTTTGAAGGAGCCAACTTTCCGAATTCTTTCCCCGCTAACCGGAAGACTTGCAAAACTATATACCTATGTTCCTCCGGGACATATTGATTCTGTTAAAAACGCCATTTTTTCTGCCGGAGCGGGCAAGATAGGCCTTTACGATGAATGCGGATTTCAAATATCCGGAACAGGGTCATTCAGGCCATTGCCCGGAAGCAACCCTTTTATTGGAAAGCCGGCAGGCCCGAGAGAAGAAGTAAATGAAATAAAACTTGAGGTTATTTTTCCGGTATGGCAAAAAAACCGGGTATTGAAAGCTTTATTTGAAAGCCACCCATACGAGGAAGTGGCATACGAGATAATCACGACTGAAAATCCCAATCAGGAAGTAGGTTCAGGTTTAATCGCTGAATTTGAATCTCCTTTGAACCCGCCCGTTTTTTTGGAAAAAGTTTCCACAGCACTCCATCAGCCCTTTTTGCGGCACAGCGAATTAGTGAATGTGCAGATCCGAAAAGTGGCGCTTTGTGGCGGTTCCGGCTCATTTTTAATTCCAAAAGCCATTGAAAATGGCGCTGACGCATTTATAACGGCCGATTTGAAGTACCATGATTTCTTTGAGGCAGAAGGTAAAACCCTTTTAGTGGATGCAGGCCATTTTGAAACGGAGATACCCGCTGTTGAACAATTGACCAATATTTTGCAGGAAAAATTCCCTACCTTTGCCGTCCTCAAAACAAAAGTGAATACAAACCCGGTAAATTATTTCCGGAATTAATCCGCTTTTGGGCAAAAAGGCAATTTAATTTCTGTCTATGGCATCTGTTAAAGACTTCTCCGTTGAAGAAAAGCTTTCTTCACTAATTTATCTCCAGAAAATTGATTCAAAACTTGATGAGATCCGGATCCTGAAGGGTGAACTCCCTATGGAAGTCGCTGATCTTGAAGATGAAATTCAGGGCCTTCATAGCCGCCGGGTTCGTATTGAAGAAGAGATCAATGGAATCCAGGATTTTATTGAAAATAAGAAGCAACTCATCAAACAGTCTGAGGAATTGCTTGCACGCTATGAAAAGCAAAGCGAAAACGTAAAAAACAGTCGCGAATTCGAAGCGTTGAATAAAGAAATTGAAATGCAGCAGCTTGAAATCAAACTGGCTGAAAAGCACATTAAAGATGCAAACATTGAAATTTCTGAAAAAGCCAAAAAGCTGGAAACCGCCAATAAGGCAATCGCCGGCAAGGAAGGCCTTTTGAATACCAAGAAAGCTGAGCTTGAAAAAATCATCGTTGATACCGAGAAAGAGGAAAATCATTTTATCGATATCAGCAATGAGGCAAGGGGCAAAGTGGAAAGCAGGCTGCTTACTTCTTACGAAAGGATCAGGAAAAATTACAGAAACGGTTTGGCTGTTGTACCGGTTGAAAGGGATGCCTGCGGTGGTTGTTTCAATGCTGTTCCCCCACAACGTCAAAGTGAAATCCGTCAGCATAAGAAGATCATTGTTTGCGAAAACTGCGGAAGGATCCTGACCAATCCCGAGCTTTTCGACACCATTGAAATTTAATTTTATCAAAAACTTTTTATCGAAAAAGGGGCTATAACAAGCCCCTTTTTTAATTTGCCATCCTGAATGTTACATTATTTAATTTCCATATTATGTTTTTTAATTACGCTTTCAGGGGCGGCGCAAAGCAAATTTGAGTTCACTGCCAATTGTAAAAAAGCCTACGAATCTGCCATCAGCCTTAAGGACAAGCAGGCAAGACAGCTTATTAACGAAGAAAAAACCAATAATCCGGATAATATTGTTCCATACTTCCTGGAAAACTATCTTGATTTTTTCGAACTCTTTCTGAATGAAGATCCCAAAAAGTTTGCTCAGCTAAAGCCCAATAAAAAGGTAAGGCTGTCTATTTTAGAAAACGGCCCTGACAATTCACCCTTGAAAGACTTTATGAAAGCCGTTATTCATTTGCATTGGGCGGCTGTGGAAATGAAATTCGGCAACCGCATCAACTCCGGATTGGGTTTCAGGGATGCATTAAAAACCATAAAAGAGAATCAAAAAAAATTTCCCGCCTTTACCCCGAACCTGATGATCTCCGGTCCTGTACAAATGACCGCATCGAGTGTCCCAAAGGGCTACAAGTGGTTATCTTCCCTTGTAGGCATCAGTGGCAACATGGAAACGGGTAAAGCCCAAATGGAAAAGTTTCTGTATGCGAGAGACGAGTGGGCCTTGCTATTCAGGGATGAAGGTATATTCTATCACTGCTATCTGCAATACTACCTGCTCAATGAAACAGATGAAGCATTGGGCTTCATAAGAAAAGCTAACCTCGATGTAGTAAACAAACATCTTTTCACCTTTATGGCTGCCAATCTTTACCTCAACCATAAAGAAAGCAACAAAACCAAATCCATTGTTTTGAACAGGAATAAATCACCGGAGTACATGGCCACTACCGTCTGGGATTTTGAATTGGCCTACGCCAATCTTTATCACCTTGATCCTTCGGCTGAGATTTACTTTAAAAGATTCCTGCAAAATTTCAAAGGGAGTTATTACGTTAAAGATGCATGGCATAAGCTCAGTTTTCATTACCTGATACATGGGAACAAAGCTGAATATGAAAAGGCAATTAAAAAGGTATTAACGTCAGGCAGACAGGATGCCGAAGCAGATAAAAGGGCCTATAAAGAAGCATCTTCGGGAAAGGTGCCCAATGTTCTTTTATTGAAAGCAAGGATGCTGAGCGATGGAGGCAATCATCAGGAAGCGTTGAATGTGCTGCTTGGCAAATCAAGTAACGACTTTTCGGATCCTGTTGAAAGACTTGAGTTTACCTACAGGCTTGGACGTATATATGATGATCTTGGACAAAAAGAAAAAGCGATACAGGCATATGAATTTGCATATCGAACGGGAATGAAATCGACAGAATACTATGCTGCACGGGCTGCTTTACAAATAGGGTTGATTTATGAAGAACAAAGGAACTTTGGTAAGGCAGCAGAATATTTCAATAAATGTATTGCACTTGAAGGCCATGATTTTGAAAACTCTTTGGAACAAAAAGCAAAATCGGGATTGGAAAGGTGCAAAATGAAGCAATAATCCACAGAATTCCTGAATAGTGAAAAAGCAGAGCCTTTACAATGCCGGGGGCACCTATAAATTAGCTTTACTAACTACCTTGGAAAGGCAGCATACCCGGCAGCGATGATCTTTTAAGGAAGCAAACCGCAGTGATGCAACAAAAAATGGTTGTTTAAAAAATGCCATATTTATAAAGTGCACAAAAACTGAATGGATGAAATTGAAATGTTTATTAATGCTTGGATTGGTTATGGTATTAAAAGCCAACAGCCAAAATGAAGAAAAGATAAAGGCCTACATAGAGAAGTATGCACCGCTGGCCATCAATGAGCAAGTAAGAACCGGCATACCTGCGGCCATAAAGCTGGCACAGGGTATACATGAATCAGGGGCCGGAAATGGAGACCTTGCCTTGAGGTCCAACAACCATTTTGGCATAAAATGCAAAAGCAACTGGACCGGTGCGGTAGCTTATCATGATGATGATGAAAAAGGTGAATGCTTCAGGGCTTATGACAGTGTTGCTTTTTCGTACAGAGACCACTCAGATTTTCTGAAAACAAGTAAACGGTATGAATTTTTATTCAAACTGGACATAACCGATTATAAAGGCTGGGCAAACGGTCTCAAACAGGCAGGTTATGCAACGAATCCGAAGTATCCATTGCTTTTAATAAAGTTGATCGAAAATTATAATTTGTCAGAATTTACCAATACCGCATTAGCTTTACAGGAATCTTCTTACAGGCCCCCGGCTGAAGAAACAACCATGAAAAATGATTCAGGCAGCCATTAAAGTAAAAATCAGCCATGATACAGGTACTCGATAAAACATTTGAGCCATACATCTCAAGGGATGAAATTCAAACACAGATAGACCGACTTGCCGAAGAATTAACCCAAGATTTTGCAGGTAAAAATCCACTTTTTGTGGCGGTACTGAATGGGTCCTTTATGTTTGCCTCAGATCTTTTCAAGGCCATTAAATTCAATGCTGAAATTTGTTTCATAAAACTTGCTTCATACAAAGGCACCAAAAGCAGCGGTCAGGTAGTATCAGCTATCGGACTTGATATTTCACTGAAAGACCGGCATGTTATTGTGATTGAAGACATAGTAGATACCGGGCGCACCCTGACCCATTTTTTACCCGAGCTGGAAAATCAACAACCGGCAAGCCTCAAAATGTGTGTGTTGCTGCACAAGCCCGATGCTATGGTTTTTCCTGTACAGCTTGATTATATTGGATTTACCATACCCAACAGGTTTGTGGTGGGGTATGGCCTTGATTATGATGGATATGGGCGCAATATCCCGGATATTTATCAATTGGCAGAATAATTGCACTATAGAAAAAGCCGGCCATCTCTTACAAAAGTGGCCGGCTTTTTTATGAACGGATAAAGATTCAGGAAAATATCTCTTTCACCTTATCAAAAAAGGTTTTTCCGTTTTTTTCGGGTGCCGGGTGGAAATTGGGACTTGAAGCCATTTTTTCCAAAGCCCTTCTTTCCTCACCATCCACATGCTGTGGCGTCCAGATATTTACATGGATCAACTGATCCCCTTTTTCATAACTCTGCACCGAGGGGAAACCTTTACCCTTCAGCCTGAAAATCTTTCCGCTTTGGGTGCCCGCCGGGATTTTAATCTTCGCCTTTCCATCAATGGTAGGCACGGTTACATCCGTTCCAAAAACCGCATCGGGGAAAGAAATATATAATTCATAAGCCACATTCAATCCATCGCGGTGTAATTCAGGATGAGATTCTTCCTCTATTAAAACCCTCAAATCACCGGGCATTCCTCCGCGTTCGCCTGCATTTCCCTTGCCTTCCATCCTCAATTCCATGCCTTCCTGAACACCTGCCGGAATATTAAGGGTCACGGTTTCCTCGCCAAACACCCTGCCATCGCCTTTACAGCTACCGCACTTATTGGTTATGGTTGTTCCTGCGCCGTTACAGGCAGGGCAAGTACTTACGGTTTGCATTTGTCCGAGGAAAGTACTTTGAACCCTTCGTACCTGTCCACTCCCGCCGCAGGTGCTGCAGTTTTGAATACTGCCACTGTCCTTGGCACCATTGCCGCCGCAGGAACTACAGGTCACATATTTTTTTACTTTGATGGTTTTAGTAGCTCCTTTTGCTATCTCTTCATAGTTCAGTTTCAACTTAACCCGCAAATCGCTGCCGCGGGCTCCGCGTCCCCGGGCCTGCGACCGGCTTCGGCCGCCCCCGAAAAAGCTGCCAAACATATCATCGCCAAATATGTCGCCAAACTGACTGAATATGTCATCCATATTCATGCCGCCGGGATGGCCGCCACCACCCCTGCCGGGGCCGAACGCAGCATGTCCAAAGCGGTCGTACTGCTGACGCTTCTCGGCATCGCTTAATATTTCATAGGCTTCCGCAGCCTCTTTAAACTTTTCTTCCGCTTCCTTATCGCCGGGATTTCGGTCGGGGTGATATTGCATGGCCACCTTGCGGTATGCCTTTTTTATTTCATCGGCACTCGCGCTCTTACTTACCCCAAGTATTTCGTAAAAATCTCTTTTTGTTGACATATAATATTCTTGAATGCACTCAACCTAATCCTTAACCTCTTCCTTAAACTCAACCTGAACCTCCCTACTTCCACACTACCACTTTGGCATACATGATAATTTTATCACCAAGCTTATACCCTTTCTGCAGTTCATCAATTACTTTCCCTTTAAGCTGTTCGGATGGAGCCGGAATTTCTGTAATGGCTTCATGCAGGTCTGCGTCAAATTCTTCATTTAC
>JALOMX010000135.1 GCA_025455245.1 Chitinophagaceae bacterium | reverse complement strand
AGGTAAATGATATTACCGTAAAACCCGGTAAGCGAACCCCGGCTGCCCCCTTTACCACAAGTACCCTGCAGCAGGAAGCGAGCCGTAAATTGGGATATGGCGTAGCAAAAACCATGCTGATAGCCCAGAAACTGTACGAAAGCGGGCATATCACTTACATGCGTACCGACAGTGTAAATCTGAGCGATACAGCAAGGATCGACATTGCTGCAGAAATAAAAAGTCAGTACGGAGATAAATACGTTCAGGAGCGCAGGTATAAAAATAAAAATGAAAGTGCACAGGAAGCGCATGAAGCCATCCGACCCACCTATATGCAAAATCATACCATTGATGATGCAGATGGCAAACGCTTATATGAACTGATATGGAAAAGAACAATTGCTTCGCAAATGGCCGATGCGGTTACTGAGAAGACAATTGTAAAGATCGGGATCAGTACCAACGGTGAGGAATTGACGGCAAGCGGAGAAGTAATTAAGTTCGATGGATTTCTGAAAGTTTATATGGAAGGTACTGATGATGAAGACGAGAATGAGGAAGGCCGTTTGCCTAATCTTGCCAATGGCCAGTCTCTGAGTTTTCAGCGCATGACTGCCACCGAAAAATTCAGTCGTCCTTCGGCACGATATACAGAAGCCTCTTTAGTAAAAAAACTCGAAGAACTCGGAATAGGACGTCCTTCTACATATGCCCCGACCATCAGTACCATTCTCAAGCGCGGATATGTAGAAAAGAAAGATAAGGAGGGAGACAGGCGCACCATTCGAATACTCGAGTTGCATAACGGTTCGGTGGGAAAAATTATGGAACAGGAGACTTTCGGAACCGAAAAGGCGAAATTGTTTCCAACGGACCTCGGCTTTGTGGTAACTGACTTTTTGAGCAAGCATTTTGAAAATGTGATGGATTATGGTTTTACTGCGAGCATTGAAGAAGAGTTTGATAAAATAGCAGAAGGCCGTCAGCAATGGCAGAAAATGGTCAATGGTTTTTACAGGCCTTTTCATGAGGAGGTAGAAGAAACCCTTGAAACGGCCGAGCGGGCCACAGGCGAAAGATTCCTTGGAGAAGAACCTGAAACCCGTAAGCCTGTTTTCGCCAAAATGGGCCGCTACGGTGCCATGATACAGATAGGCGCAACGGAAGAGGATGAAAAACCCCGCTTTGCAAGTCTTAAAACGGGGCAGAGTATAGAGACTATCTCCTTAAATGAAGCGCTTGAATTATTTAAACTTCCATTGAGTCTCGGAGAACATAACGGCAAGGAGGTCACCGTTGGGATTGGGCGATTTGGTCCTTATGTAAAATATGGGGAGGAGTTTATTTCACTTCCCCGCGGCGAAGACCCGCTTGCGGTAAATATGGATCGTGCATTGCAAATAATTGCCGAAAAACAACAGGCCGATGCACCTATTGCCACTTACGAAGGACATCCGGTTACCAAAGGAAAGGGAAGGTTTGGTCCCTTTATCAAGTGGAACGACCTGTTTATTAATGTTCCCCGCAGGTACAACTTCGATGCCTTGACGCAGGCGGATGTAAACGAACTGATTGAGCAAAAATTGGACAAAGAAGCCAACAGATATATTCAACAATTTCCCGATTTGAAACTAACCGTTGAAAACGGAAGGTGGGGGCCCTATATTCGTTTTGGTAAAAAAATGCTGAAACTCAGCCGCCCCGGTAAAAGCAAGTTTACGCAGGAGGAAGCCGCAGTGCTCACATTGGATGAGATCAAAGAAATTGTAGTAGCACAGGTACCTGGCGCTTTTGATAAACCCGTGAAAAAGGCTGCACCTAAAAAGGCTGCGGTTAAAAAAGCGGTAAAGAAGAAATAACTTTTATTTGAAATTTTAAAAAGCATGGATTTTTTGTCCATGCTTTTTTTAGTCTATGTATATTATGATCGGTAAGATTGATAAGGGTGAGGGATATTATCCGTGTTCAGGGAACTATTGTCATTTCATTTTTTTAATCGTTAGCATAATGTAAAATTTTTTTCTATCCCTTCTTTTTATGATTTAGGGTTCAAAGAAGTGTCAACTTTGCAAAAAATTTTTCAATAAATGCGCATTTTTATAACCAGATTAGTATGGTTGATGGCAGGTGCAGGGATCATGTTGATGAGCCTTAGCCTCCGTGTGCGCAATTTTGATCAGCAGGAATTATTGGTCGAATATTCTGAGTTTGACTTTTCCGACATTCCTGATCATTGGGTAGATTATTTTCTATTTGAACTTTCTGAAACCGGAGAAGATTTGCCGGGAAAAAGTCTTCAACAGCGCATTTCAAAAGCGGATTTCCGAAAATTGAAGGCAGCCCGTTTCATAAAAAAGCCGAACGATTCCGAAAAGTTGTATCGTGAGGCAGATCTTCAGGATCAATCTGTGTTTTCGGATAGCGACCCCGGCATACCGATTCCCGGATATTACAGTTCGCTGTCGCTTTTGTATGTATTTTAATTGATAATCCTGTCGTCGGATTCATTACCAACTTAACCATCAGGTAATGGTGTTCAGAAGTTTTCTGAATGAATGGACCTTTTCCGAAATCATTTTTTATTGTTCAAAATACAGCACGAGCACTATGCAAAGAATTTTACATGTGGCCTTAGCCATTTTATTTATTTCCTGTTCGCGTACCCCTTCTACCCAAACCACTGAATCTGTTCCTGAAGTTCCGGTAGTAAAGGTTTTCAGGCAAAATACCGAATTGACCACAGGCTATGTTGCCAATATCAAAGCCGTTCGTAATACCGAGATCCGTTCCCGGGTACATGGTTTCCTTGAAAGGGTATTGGTGGACGAAGGCAAATATGTACAGGCAGGGCAGCCACTTTTTCAGTTATCCACCGGCGAATATCGCATAGCTGTTGCTAAAGCCGAAGCTTTACTTGCAAGCGCCAACGCTGAAGCCAAGACTGCCGAACTTGAAATGGAAAGGGTTTCGGCACTTGTTGAAAAGAATGTCATCACCAATACAGAACGCGAACTGGCAAAAGCCAAAATTCAAATGGCACAGGCGCGCATCAACGAAGCAAAAGCAAGTCTTGAAGAGGCAAAACTGAAAATGGAATATACCCTGATAAAGGCTCCGTTTGCCGGCATTGTTAACAAGATACCGCTTCGGCTTGGTAGTTTGATTGAAGAAGGAACCCTGCTTACCACACTGAGCGACGTAAGTGCCGTTTTTGCTTATTTCAATGTGTCGGAAAATGACTATCTGCGTTTCAATGCCGAAAAAAATACCCCGGAAAAAGACAATGATGCCGTTGATCTTATCCTGAGTGACGGCAAGTTTTTTTCCGAAAAGGGTATCATTGAAACCATGGAGGGAGAATTTGATGAAAGCACGGGTGCCATTGCTTTCCGTGCAAGATTTCCCAATCCGGGTGCCGTACTTAAACATGGTGCTACCGGAAAGATTATGCTAACCTCGCATGAAGCGGGTGCATTGCTGATTCCTCAAAAATCTGTTTTCGAAATACAGGACAGATACTTTGTATATGTGGTTGATAAAAACGGGAAGATCACTCAACGGGCCATTGTTCCAAAAGTGAGGCTGGAACAGTATTACGTAGTGGCATCGGGCCTTCAGGAAGGTGAACTCATTGTGTATGAAGGCACGCAAAACCTGCGTAATGGTAATTCCATTAAAATGCGCGAAGTAAGTGCCTCCGAAAAACTTACCGATACAGCAGGCCGCTGATTAAACGCTTTATTTCCATTTACTATTTCTACATGCATACCCGGTTTCTTTCCGGGTATCGATAAAAACTGTTTACATGGTTGAAACTTTTATACGAAGACCGATTCTTTCGCTCGTAATATCCATCCTGATAACGCTTGTAGGATTGCTTGCCCTGTTTACCCTGCCGGTAACTCAGTTTCCCGATATTGTACCACCCAGTGTAATGGTTACTGCAAAGTACACCGGAGCCAATGCCGAAGTGTGTACAAAGGCCGTTACCACGCCACTTGAAAGGGCTATCAATGGTGTTCCCGGTATGACCTACATGAGTAGTGTATCGAGCAATAACGGTACCACCTTGATACAGGTATTTTTTAAAGTAGGCACCGACCCCGATGTGGCTGCCGTAAACGTGCAGAACAGGGTTACGACCGTATTGGATGAACTGCCTGAAGAGGTTATTAAAGCAGGGGTTACCACTGAAAAAGAGGTAAACACCATGCTTATGTACCTCAACATCATCAGCGATGATCCCGGGGCCGATGAAAGTTTCATTTACAATTTCGCCGATATTAATGTACTGCAGGAACTCAAACGTATTGAGGGTGTTGGTTTTGCCGAGATCATGGGGCAGAAGGAATACAGTATGCGCATCTGGCTGAAGCCGGAAAGAATGGCATCATACAATGTGGGAACCGAAGAAATAATAGAAGCGTTGAGGAAGCAAAACGTAGAAGCAGCGCCGGGCAAAACAGGTGAAAGCAGCGGCAAGGGCAATTACGATATGCAGTATGTAATTAAATACAGCGGTAAATTTTTTGAACCGGATCAATACCGTAACATACCTCTGCGAAGCCTCGAAGACGGATCTATTTTAAGGATAAAAGATGTAGCGGATGTAGAATTTGGTTCCATGATGTACACCATGGTGAGTAAGACGGACGGTAAACCTTCTGCATCTATCATGTTGAAACAGCGTCCGGGCAGCAATGCGCGCGATGTAATCAATCAGGTCAAAGCAAGGATGGCAGAGTTGAAGGAAACGCAGTTTCCCCCGGGCATGGATTACAATATTGCCTATGATGTAAGCCGCTTTCTTGATGCCTCCATCAGCGAAGTATTGCGCACGTTGGTTGAAGCTTTCCTGCTGGTGTTCATTGTAGTGTTTGTATTCCTGCAGGATTTCAGAAGCACCCTCATTCCCGCACTGGCGGTTCCGGTTGCTTTGATTGGATCACTTGCTTTTATGCAGTTGCTTGGTTTCTCTATAAACCTGCTTACCTTATTTGCCCTGGTGCTTGCCATTGGTATTGTGGTGGATAATGCCATTGTGGTAGTAGAGGCAGTGCATGTAAAAATGGAAGAACTGCATCTGCCGCCATTTGAAGCAACGATAGCAGCCATGAAGGAAATTTCCGGTGCCATTGTTGCCATTACGCTTGTAATGAGCGCCGTATTCATTCCGGTAGCATTTTTGGATGGACCGGTCGGAATTTTTTACAGGCAGTTTTCCCTTACCCTTGCTATCAGCATCGTCATTTCCGGTATCAATGCACTTACCCTTACACCTGCGCTTTGTGCCCTTATGCTGAAAAAACATGAGCCGGGGCATCATCGTACGGGATGGACGGAAAAATTCTTTAAAGGGTTCAATAACAAATACGAACGATTGGAAGGCGGTTATAAAAATCTGCTTGGTCGCATTGCCGCACGCCGTGTCGTTACGCTTGCTGTTTTATTTGCATTTTGTATCGGTACATGGGGCGTGGGATTGGTATTGCCATCGGGCTTTATTCCTACCGAAGATCAGGGAATGATCTATGTAAATGTGACTACACCTCCGGGTGCAACGGTGGAGCGTACAGAGAAAGTGCTAGATGAAGTGCAGAAAGTGGCATCAACCCTCAAGCCTGTTGAAAATGTGACAACCCTTGCCGGTTACAGCCTTGTGAGTGAGGTTGCCGGCGCTTCATACGGAATGGGTATGATCAACCTCAAGGCATGGGATAAAAGAAATGAATCGGTCAATGACCTTATAAGGCAACTTGAGGAAAAGACGGCTTCCATTCAGGATGCGAAGATTGAATTTTTTGCTCCGCCTACGGTGCCGGGCTTTGGTAATGCAAGCGGTTTCGAACTTCGTCTGCTCGATAAATCAGGTTCAGGCAGCCTGCAGCAAACCGCCACCGTTACCAACCGGTTGATTGATTCGCTTGCAGCAAGCCCCGTACTTGGCAGTGCATTTACCAACTTCGATCCAAACTTTCCGCAATACCTGATTCATGTGGATCATGACATGGCTGCCAAAAAAGGCGTTTCGGTGTACAATGCCATGGAAACCCTGCAAACACTGATTGGCAGTTACTATGCTACCAACTTTATACGGTTTGGACAAATGTACAAAGTC
>JALOMX010000134.1 GCA_025455245.1 Chitinophagaceae bacterium | reverse complement strand
TTGAAAACATTTGCAAGGAACTATTACGGGAACATGGATTTGAAAAAGTAGAGGTAACCGGAAAATCTCATGATGGGGGAATTGACGGATATGGAGTGTTAGAAATCAATCCTTTCGTAAGTTTTAAAGTCATCTTCCAGTGTAAGCGGTACGAAGGATCGGTTTCCAGATCTCAGGTGGGTGACTTTAGAAACTCAATGTTGGGAAGAGCAGAAAAAGGAATCATCCTTACAACCGGAACCTTTACCAAAGAAGCTGAAAAAGAAGCAAGCAGAGAGGGGGCGCCTCCTATCGAACTTGTAGATGGAAACAAATTGGTTCAAATGTTTGAAAAAGTTCAATTGGGACTTCGACCAAAAACTGTTTACGAAATTGACCTAACCTATTTTGAAAAATTCAAGGATTGATAGTCCAATACTCCCCCCACTTACTTCCCAACTCTTTGATAAGCGGAAAAACAGGCGGGCATTATTCCTGTTTTATTGAAAAACCTACCAAACATGAAAACCCGCTTTCTACTTCTTCTTTTCTTTGCTGCTTCCACCGGAATTCATATTTGGGCCCAGCCGGCTCCTAATCCTGTGCTTGAACAGTATATCAGATTAGCGCTTGACAGCAACCTCGTAGTAAAACAGAAAAAAACAAGCCTCGAAAAAAGCCTGCTCGCACTAAAGGAGGCCAAAGGATACTTTCTCCCTTCCGTATCACTCGGTGGTCAGTACACACTTGCAAAAGGCGGACGATACATTGATATACCTGTAGGAGATTTACTGAACCCGGTATACAGTACACTTAATCAACTCACCGGAACGAATGCTTTCCCTAAAATTAACAATGTGAGCGAACAGTTCTTGCCAAACAACTTTTACGATGTAAGGGTAAGGACGTCGTACCCTGTACTAAACCCAGAAATTAAATACAACCGGGACATAAAAGAGCAGCAGATTGAACTGAATGAGGTTGAGCTTGCTATTTATAAAAGGGAACTCATAAAAGATATTAAAACTGCTTATTATACATATCTCCTCGCCATGGAGGGCATCCGCATTTATGAAAATACACTGACCGTTGTGGAGCGCGGGCTTAAGGTGAATGAAAGCTTATATAAAAACGGTAAAGGCCTACCCGCTTATATTAACCGCAGTGAAGCAGATGTGCAGCAAGTTCAGGCACAGTTACAAAATGCCGGCAATGAGGCAGATAAAGCAAGGGCTTACTTTAATTTTTTACTCAACAGACCGCTTGATGCAGATATAACCCTTAGCAGTCCTGCATTTGGAGAGAATATACTTGCAGGATTTGATGAACAGGAGAACGAGGGTAAGCGGGAAGAAATTGCCCAATTACAAACGGTAGAGAATATTAACAGGACAATGGTAAAAATAAATGAGAGTTTCCGCAGACCAAAGGTAAATACCTTTTTTGACCTTGGGGCGCAGGGTTTTGACTTTGTGCTTGATGACAGAGGGCCTTATTACATGTTTGGATTACAGCTTGATATGCCTATTTTCCAGGGAAAAAGAAACCTCCATAAAATTGACCAAAGCCGAAAAGACCTGGAAAACACTTTGATACAGCAACAATTGGTAAACAGGCAAATTGAACTTGCTGCATTTACAGCCAGGAACAATGTAGCCAATGCACTCTCCAACTACAAAGCTTCAGAAAAGCAGGTGCAGGCTGCAAACAGTTATTTTAAACTGATCGACAGGGGACGAGGCGAAGGAACAAACACCTTCATTGAATGGCTTGATGCCCGTAATCAACTGACAACAGCCGAGGTACAGCACCAAATCAACAAATACAAAACCCTGATAGCGTGGGCTGACTATGAACGTCAAACCGCATCCGTTGACATAAAATAAATATCCTCTCACAACACATTCCAAATTTATCCTTATGAAACCATTTATTCCTTGCTTAGCAATCATACTGTGGATATCAGGTTGTAAAACCGAGCAAAAAAAAGTTTCCTCCATTCCCTCGCCCGGAGAGGCCATACCCGTAACACTTGCACCTGTACAGCAAGGAGGGCTTTCAAACACCATAGAAGCAACGGGCCTGCTTTATACCGAAGATGAATCAAAGCTTTCTTTTAAAATAGGTGGCGTGGTTGAATCGGTTTATGTAAGCGAAGGGGATTTTGTAAAAGCCGGACAGGTACTTGCTTCTCTGAAAAACACTGAAATTGCCTCGCAGGTAAGTCAGGTGCAGCTTAATGTACAAAAGGCCGAACGCGATTATCAAAGAGTGTATAACTTATTTATGGATAGCGTTGCAACCCTTGAGCAGTTGCAGAATGCCAAAACAGGGCTTGAAATCGCCAAACAAGGATTATCGGCAGCGCAGTTTAATCAGCAGTATGCCAAAATAGTAGCACCTGCAAGCGGTTTTGTGGTTAAAAAACTGATGAGTGCCGGCGAAATTGCAGGACCCGGTATGCCGGTACTTATATTAAACCATGTATCGGGGAGCAGCCATTGGGTACTTAAAGCGGGCGTGAGTGACGCGCAATGGGCATCTATAACCATCGGGGATAAAGCACAAATAAGTTTAGATGCTTTCCCCGGAAAAATTTTTCCGGCTACAGTTACAAACCGCTCACTTTCTGCCGATCAGGCAAATGGTTCATTCAGTGTCGATCTGAGGGTTTCTTTTGATACAGAAAAGCCTGCCACCGGAATGTTTGGGAAGGCAACCATTGCCACTCAAAAAGTTACCTATGCACATGTAATACCATACTCCGCCTTACTTGAAGCCAATGGTGACCAGGGTTTTGTATTTATTACAAGTGATAAGAAAACCGTAAAACGTATACCCGTTCAAATTGGAAAACTATACAGCGACAGGGTTGAAGTGGTTTCAGGTCTTGAAAACGTTCAATTTGTTGTAGTGGCAGGTAGTGCATATCTGAATGAAACATCGACCATTATTGTTAATGAGTAATTAGCCCACACCATATACATTAATTATGAAACTCATATCTTTTTCCGTAAAAAACTGGCAGTTTACGCTACTCATGTTTATTATGACAGTGGTAGTGGGTGTGAATACATTGTTTAACATGCCAAGAGCTGAAGACCCCGAGATAAATCCTCCCATGTTTCCTGTGGTCATAGTTTATCCCGGAACAAGCCCCAAGGATATGGAGGAACTTGTAGTGAAACCCATTGAAAAGGCGGTAAGTGAACTCGAAAATATTAAACGTATTAAAACCAGAATTGATGATGGTTCGGCCATTATTGAAGTTGAATTCAAATACAACAGTAGTGTAAGCGAAAAATACCAGGAACTTGTAAGGGAAATTAATGCACTCAGGGATAAACTACCTCAGGATATTTACAAGCTTGAAGTAAGAAAGGTAACGCCCACCGATGTCAAGGTGTTACAAATGGCGCTTGTAAGCGAAAATGCAAGTATGCAGTTGCTTCGCACAAAGGCAGATGAATTGGTGGAAGCGCTGGAAAAAATTAAAAGCCTGAAAAGGGTGGAATACCAGGGAGTGCAGGAGCAAGAGGTTCGTATTGATTTGCATATGGACAGGCTTGCGCGCAGAAAAATTCCTTTGAATGCTGTAATTGGGAGCATTCAAAGTGAGGCCGCGAATATTCCGGGAGGAAGCATCAGGGCCGGCGAAAAAGTTTTCAATGTAAAAACGAGTGGCAAATTCAACAATATAGAGGAAATAGCAAAAACAGTCGTGTACAATGCAAATGGAAGTATTGTTTTTCTAAAAGATGTTGCCGATGTAAAACTGCGTTATGCCGAACCCAAGCATATTGTCCGTATAAACGGGCACAGGGCTGTATTGGTACTTGCCGCACAAAAGCAGGGAATGAACATTGCCAAAACCCAAAAGGAGTACTTACCCGTTTTGCAGGAATTTGAAAAAAACCTGCCGCCAAACATTGAACTGATTAAATCATTCGATCAGGCCGACAATGTTTCAAACAGGCTTTCGGGATTGGGGATTGACTTTCTGATTGCCATTGGCCTTGTATTATTTACATTACTACCATTGGGTTACAGGGCATCCTTCATTGTAATGATTGCCATTCCCTTAAGCCTTGCATTGGCGCTTGTTAGCCTGAATGCATTGGGCTTTTCCTTAAATCAATTAAGTATAGTTGGACTGGTAGTTGCTTTAGGCTTACTGGTGGATGACAGTATAGTAGTAGTAGAAAACATCGAACGTTGGCTGCGTGAAGGATACAGTAAACGACAGGCAGCTATTGAGGCAACCAAACAAATTGCATTGGCTGTGGTAGGTTGCACGGCTACATTGATGGTGGCTTTCATGCCGCTCGCTTTTTTACCCGAAGCCTCCGGTGAATTTATCCGTAGCCTTGCCCTGGCTGTTATTTCATCTGTATTTGCCTCCATGATTGTTTCGCTTACGGTAGTTCCTTTCTTTGCAAGCCGTATCCTTAAAACAAACCATGACCCTGAAGGAAACATTTTCCTGAGATTATTGCAGCGTGCCATAAAAGGCAGCTACGGCAAGGTGCTTGACGTTGCCCTTGCCCGACCGGTTACCACCCTCCTGATTGCCCTTGCCATATTCGGGGGCTCGCTCTTTATTTTTTCCATAATTGGCTTCAAGTTATTTCCAACATCGGAAAAACCTCAGTTCTTGATTAACATAAACACGCCCCTCCAAAGCAACCTTGAAACTACCAACGAAATGGTAAAACGAGTGGAGGCACAACTCGCCAAAGTACCTGAAATAGAATACTATACAAGCAATACAGGAAAAGGCAACCCCAGAATATATTATAACGAAATTCAATCCAATGAAAAAAGTGATTATGCCCAGATATTTGTACAACTATACAGCAACATAAAGCCGGATAAAAAACGTGATCTCATTGAAGACCTCCGGAGTACTTTTCTGCAAATGGCCGGTGCAAAAATTGAAGTCAAGGATTTTGAACAGGGACCGCCTGTTGAAGCCCCCGTGGCTATCCGCATCACCGGCGACAACCTCGACACTTTAAGGGTACTTGCAGCCAAAACTAAAACCATACTGGACAGTATCGAAGGCACTGTATATGTACGCAATGAAGTGGATTTGCTGAAAAGCGATATTAAAGTTCACATTAACAAAGAAAAGGCAAGGACCTTAGGTATTCTGACAAGTGATATAGATAAAACCATCAGGATGGCAGTTGCAGGCCTGAACCTTGGCACCCTTACCGATGAAGAAAAAGATGAGGATTATAACATTGTAATAAATGCTCCCAAAGAAAATTATGCCACCCTTAAAACGCTGGAAAACCTTTTTGTAAACAATGCTGCCGGAACACCGGTTCCATTGAACCTGATAGCCAATTTACAATTTGAAACATCGCCTGTAACCATAAATCATATTGATAAAAAAAGATATGCCGTTGTAACTTCCTATGTTAAAAAGGACGCTCTCGCATCGGACGTATTAGGAAAGTTTCTGGAAAAAGCAGAAGGCATTTCGCTTCCCTCAGGCTATAAAATCGTTCCGGCGGGCGAGGCGGAAACACAGGCAGAAGCCTTTGGTGGAGGATTTTCTACGGTTATCATCCTTACTGTATTTCTTTTTATTACCATCCTCGTACTTGAATTTAAAACCTTCAAAAGCACCCTTATTGTACTATCCGTAATTCCACTTGGAATAATTGGCGGGGTATTGTTGCTTTGGGCCACGGGGAACCCGATGTCATTTGTTGCTATTGTAGGATTTATTGGTCTTGCAGGTATTGAAGTGAAAAACTCCATTCTGCTTGTAGACTTTACCAATCAACTTCGGAAGGAAGGGAAAGACCTTGATGATGCCATTAAGGTTGCAGGCGAGATCAGGTTTTTGCCTATTGTACTCACATCACTTACGGCCATCGGGGGTTTAATACCCATAGCACTCAGCAGCAACCCGCTTATAAGCCCGCTTGCATTGGTCATCATTGGCGGATTAATTTCATCCACATTACTTAGCAGGATTGTAACACCGGTTGTTTATAAACTTATTCCACCTTCTATTGCCGACTAAAAACAAAAACGGGATGAATTCTTTGTCATCCCGTTTTTATTATTGATGTAGGCCATGATTATTGGACTGTACCCTGACCGGTTTAAGTT
>JALOMX010000133.1 GCA_025455245.1 Chitinophagaceae bacterium | reverse complement strand
GGTGTCGGTGTCTGTTGCTTTACCAAAAATTGCTCCAGTATTTTATTAAATTCAGCAGGGACTTCCATCATGGGCGCATGCCCGCATTTATCTATGAAATACAATTCGCTGTTTGGTATCAGCTTGTGAAATTCTTCGCCGACAAAGGGCGGAGTAATGATATCATTGTTGCCCCAGATGAGCAAAGTAGGTTGTTTGATTTTATTAAGCTCCTCGCCCATATTGTGCCGGATGGCACTTTTTGCGAGTGCAATAATTTTGATGACCTTTAAACGGTTGTTGGTAATTTCAAAAACCTCGTCCACCAGCTCCTTGGTTGCAATCGCCGGGTCATAAAAGGTCATTTCTGTTTTTTTCTTGATATAATCATAATCGCCCCTTTTGGGGTATGTATCGCCCATCCCATTTTCAAAAAGACCCGAACTTCCGGTCAGAATCAGGCTTTTGATCCTTTCAGGATGCTTTAAAACATGCACCAGTGCCACATGACCGCCCAGGCTGTTGCCCATCAGGTGAATACCACGATATCCCATGGTTTCAATAAAGCGCTGTACATGTCTTTCCAATCCTCCTACCGACGTATGGAATATATCAAGTTCAAAAAGGGGCAACATCGGTACCACCACTTTGTGGGTTTGCCTGAAATGCTCAATAAGATCCTTAAAGTTGCTGAGTGCCCCAAATAAACCATGCAATAGCAAAAGCGGTTCTCCTTCGCCCTCCTCTATATACTTAAACTTGTCCTTAAATTTTAATTCGTACTGCATGTAAAACGATATGGCTTTTCGTCAATCGTAAAAATACTATATAAATCTTAACGACTTTTTAGAAAATGCTAAAATAATGGTTTTTGCCTCTATTCCACACGATTTGCTTTACGAGAAGGATCAAACCGCCTTTGATTCTGAGTCAAAAAAATCATTCAGGTCCTGAAACATGTCCTGAAACCATGGAATCAGGAACCCGATCCCGTTTATTACGGCAGGCCCCCATGCAGCAATGACCCCATAGGTAACCGATTCTTCCGTTAATTTTTCGGGAATCCATTCCATTTTTCCCAGGTAATACAACAAAATACTGAGTATGGAAAGCTGAACTGCCAGGTAAAGTGCTGCGCCTGAAAGCCGGTTTACAAACCCCATGCTGACTGCTTCAAAGGTTTTTTCCAGTGCCTTTCCTGCCATCCTGATGATAAGTGTGGCAGCCATAAATATGAGTGCAAATGAAAGTATCGGGGCATATTGGCCCGCATTTGTTTTTTCGGCTACCCATGGTGAAACTACCGTGCTGAATTTGATGGCGAGAGCCAGGCCCGCCACCAGCGCTATGGCACTGAACAATGCCATAATAATTCCCTTACTGTAGCCCTTAAAAAAGGCCACAATGGCGGTTATCAGTACCATGATATCGATTATCATAAATTAAAAATATTGATAATCATGCAACCCGGTTATCCCTGAAGCAACTGCTTTACCATGGCGCTGATAGCCTTACCATCAGCCTGCCCTGCCAGTTTTTTGGTTGCGGCACCCATTACCTTGCCCATGTCGCCGGGGCCCGCAGCACCCACTTCCGCAATGATCTCTTTTACCACTTTTTCAAGCGCTTCGCCCTCCAGTTGTGCCGGTAAAAAAGTATTGATGATATCAAGTTCTTCCTGTTCCTTTTGTGCAAGGTCCCCGCGGTTTTGTTGAATAAATATTTCGAGGCTGTCTTTACGTTGTTTGGCCAGCTTTTGCAACAATTTTACCTCTTCGGCTTCGGTAATTTCACCGGAAGCCCCTTCACTTGTTTTAGCAAGAATGATGGCTGCTTTAATGGCCCTCAGGGTCCGTAAAGCGGCTTCATTTTTCGCTTTCATGGCCTCTTTCATCTGGCCCATTACCTTGTTTTCTAAGCTCATGGAATATTTTGATTGAAGGTTCGAAAATAATAGTTCGGACAGTGTTTCCTTTCGTGAATTCCTTATGCAAACGGTCCGTTGCCTTGCAGTCAGTTTACTGACCGTTTCTTTGTAATTCCTGAAATTTTTTGAAAAATCCGGCAGCAAACTTCTTCATGTCATCTACCAGTACCTGTTGACCGGTGCTTCTTGAAAGGCTGTCTGCCATGCCCATTAAACACTGATAGTAAAAGTCGATCATCTCATCTACCATCATATCTTTTGTCCAGAGGTCAATGCGCAGGGCCGCCTTTTCTTCGGCATCCCAAAAATTAAGCATCATTGCACGCGCCTGCTGCATGTCATCGGCTGTGCTGTCGGTGGCCGTCCAGCGTATTCTTTCCGGAACTTTCTTCTCATCAAGCTGCACACCAACCGTTATGGTGGATTCTTTCATGGTATTACTCATGCTGTCTGTTTAATGTATAATAATTTCCCTGCCCTTTACGCAGGGCTGCAAAGTTAATCTTTACAGGTTAAAGCCTTTTTGTAAAAAGCTTCCGCCGCCATTTCCGGGTCCCATGATCGGGCAAGGGTCAGCCCCCGGGCAATGGCAACACTCCGCATATTCTCATCTTTGTACAAGCGCATCATATTCTGTGCAAGGCTTTCACCGGGATTGTCCGTACAGGTCAAAAGCGCATCTTTACCGAGATCTGCCAATACCGGATGAGGATTTACAACCACAGGCACCCCGTAATGCATGGCGGCCTGTAACCAGAATGTTTTTGCACCGGCTGACAGATGGATAAGCCCATAAGCGGCTGTCAATATTTTTACCCTTTCCTCTTTGGCCATCGATTCCGGCAAAACAACCACATCATCTTTAAACCGGTAGGCATCGAGCTTTTGTTTCCATTCGTTTCCGCGGGTACCTTTTCCTCCAAGTACAAGTTTCATCCCGGTTTGCATGCGCTTTTTAAAAGCCGAAAAAGCAAGCAGCAAATCCACTGCTTCGGTCAAATTGTTCCAGCCCTCTTCACAATAAAAAAATTCTGTTCCCCCTGTAAGTTTTTCTTTCAGGACCCGCTTAGAGTGGTCCGTAAGGTCAGCAGAATTTACGGGCAGATGGAAAAAAGGGATGGCATCAACAGGAAAAGAACTGCCCCCCGTAAACGAAGCCTGTGCTTCTGCCGCTGCCAACCGTATTTCGGCCTTTTCAAGCATTGTCTTCAGTCTGCTTCTGTACAAACCGCTTTTCCAACCCGCGGCGGCAGGAAAATCTTCACCGGAAAGCATATCATGCAATACAATCGCCTGCCTTACCGAAGAGCGGAGGCTGATGTAACCGCAGGCACCCACAAAAAGGTCTATTTGATGTTTGCCTAACAGGGCAGGTAGCCGAAGGTCGTACCAAAGGCCCCTCAAAACACCTGTTTTGGCTGCAGGCTTTACAATCAGTGGACGGCAATGTGTCGGAAAGCTAATGTCGGGTGAAGGCTGTTGGTCGAAAACCAAAAAAAATTCATCCGTCGAAGTTTTGGAAACGATGGAATGCACCCAATGAAAAGCCTGATAAACCACCGCATCAGCGTATGAACTGAAAAGCCTACAATCAATTGCAATTCGCATGGGGCGTCAAAAATAGACCTATATCTATGCATTTCCCTACATTTGTTGCCCGGTGGGCGGCCCCATTATGTAAAAATCTGCCGTGCTGCCTACATGTGGGATTAATCGTTTCCTGATAATTTTATGGAGTACAACACGACACGCGGAACGCTGCAAATGCGCGAATATGGCCGCCACGTACAAAAGATGGTTGACTTTCTGATGACCATTGAAGACAAAGAAAAAAGGCAAAAAAATGCAGAGGCGGTGGTAGAACTAATGGGTTTTTTAAACCCTTCGCTCAAAATTTTTGAGGACTATAAACACAAATTGTGGGACCATCTTTTTTTTATGAGCGACTTCAGGCTTGATGTAGACAGCCCGTATGAAAAGCCAACCCGCGAAACCTACCGGATCAAACCGGCACCGCTGCCATATCCGGGCCACCGCATCAAGCATAGCCATCTTGGCCACCACCTTGAACAAGTGATAGACAAGGCCATGAAGGAAGATGATCCTGAAAAGAAAAGCGGCTTTGCCCATGCCATTGCCCACTACATGAAGCTTGCTTACAGCACCTGGCACAAGGAACTTGTTCATGATGACACCATCCGTCAGGAACTGACCGCCATTACCAATGGTGAACTTGAATTTACCAATACACCTTTTGTTCGCCACAGGCCTTCCTCCTTCCGGGATGATGATGGTTTTCAGCCGTCAAAAAAGAAATTCAAAGGCAAACCCGGAAACCGAAACGGAAATCAGCAACCCGGGCAGGGTTCTAAAAAGAAAAAGTTTAAAAAGCGCTTTTAAGAGGGTTTTTCAAATCATAAAAAAAGCCGGTCCGTTTCAAAACAGACCGGCTTTTCTATGTTGAAATGATTTTTACATGATATCCATTGCCTTGGCAAATTCGGTAGTAACAAAAGGTAGAACAAGCCAAAACCAGGGGCGTGTTGAAGGCAAATACAGCATAATGCTGATAACGATCAGCCAGAAGAAGAAAAGCGCCCAATGTTTTTTTGTATTTACCTGAACCTGCTGTTCCATAGTCAAATTTTTTTGGAATTAGGGTGCAAATATAGCAGCCTCTGATAAAATCTCCAATTTGAGTCTATTAAATTAAGCTGTCCTAACTGCAAGCGTGAAACCGGAACGGGTTCAGGCGGAATTATTTTTAAACAATCCCGCTCTTTCTCATCAATTCTGCAAGGTTGTGGGCATCCAGTTTTTGCATTATGTTTTTCCGGTGGGTCTTTATGGTAAACTCGCTCAAAAATAATTTTTCAGAAATCTGTGCGTTGTTCATCCCTCCCACGAGCAGTTTCAGTATTTCCTTTTCGCGGGTACTCAATTTTGCCTGATTGGCGAAAGAATCATTATTGGAAATCCGAACATCATGTATGTTCGGGTCGATATACTTTTCACCGGCAAGAACACTATCAAGGGCATCCTTTAAGGTTTCGCTTCCCGAGTTTTTCAACAGGTATGCATCTGCTTTGATATTATCCAAAGAAACTTTTATTTCTGAAGGCAGGTACATGGTAAGTAAAACAACTTTGATAGCCGGGTATTGCTTCCTGATCTCCTCGGTCAGTTGCAGTCCGTCCTTTCCGGGAAGGTTGATATCAAGCAATATTAGATCCGGCCTATTCCTGCCAATTAAATGCATTAATTCATCTCCACTGCCGGTTTGCGCTACAATTTCATATCCTCCAAAATCGTTGACCGTGTTGATCAATCCCTGCACAAAAAAAGGATGGTCTTCCGCAATGATGATTCGGTATAACTTCTTCTCCATTCAAAAACCGGAAGGTCTTTTCTTTCAAACAAACTTATCAGGGGATGACCATTACAGGAAACTCGATGGATACAGTGGCTCCGCCGGATGGTTTGTTTTTAATTTCAAATCTTCCACCCGTCAAATGTAAAAGTTTTTCAATTTGATTAAGCCCAAGCCCTTTTTTGTTTAAATCCGGATCAAAACCCATTCCGTTGTCTTCTACAAAAATAGATACCACTTCATCGGAACAAATGATCTGGATAATGGCCTCGGTAGCTTTTGCATGTTTTATGATGTTCTGGAGCAACTCCTGAACCATGCTGTAGGTCATCAGTTTATAGCGGTAGGTCGAAAGGTCCTCATCTCCCATCCAGTCCAGTTGGATGCTCAGTTGGCCGCTTTGGTTAATGAATTTTATGTAATCGTTTACCAGGTCATGCAGGCTGCGTTGCTGAAGCATGACCGGGGAGAGTGAATGGCTGAGGTCGCGCACCATATCGGCAAGATTACCCACCTGCGCAATGGACTGTTCAAGGTTTTCAGAAAAACCATTCTGCCTGGATGATTGCTCAAGGTTTAGCCTGATGGCTGAAAGCCTCGCGCCCACCGTATCGTGCAGCATCTGACTGAGGCGTTCCAGTTCTTTCTGACGGTAATCGGTCACCGCATTAAAAATGGCCTCCTGTTGCTTTTGTGCCATTTCCTGACCGTGTTCCGCTTCATCTTTATACCGTTTAAAACGAAACGATAACATAAAGGAGAGAATAATAATATCAAACCCGATGCCGGCGAAATATGAATGGCGGGTAAAGCTGTTGTCGGGCAGGTTGCCCGCATTGAAGAGGCTGAATATAATACTGGTTCCAAGCAAAATCACGATGGA
>JALOMX010000132.1 GCA_025455245.1 Chitinophagaceae bacterium | reverse complement strand
TTAGCGTAACAAAATTGCCATAAGAAACTTCAGAATAAAACGTTTTCAGAAGGGGTTCAAAGTCTGCTGCTTTTGAATCCAATGAAATCACTTTATCATCTACTAGTAACCCTAATACAGTGCTGGTAAATGTCTTTGAACAAGACCAAATATTGTGTGTGCTATCAACATTTTCACCTTCATATATCATGTATCCATTACAAATAATTGCAAGTTCTTTGTTTCCGTTATGTCCTGAGTTTGATTCAAGATAATCAAGTGCCACTTTCATTTTTTTTGAATTAATTCCCTGTTTTTCTGGTGTACTTGCTTGCCATTCCTCTTTTGGGAAAATCATTCCAGATGGTAACTTATTACAGTATAGGATAAAGGGAAACAATAAAATTGCCAGTATAGAACTCATTATCATTAAATTAAGGGAATACTTCCAAAATAGAGTAAATTTCTAATTCAGCAATTAAAACCTCAGCAAATCCCTCGTGAAAATTAATTTTCAGTTCCTGGTTATTGGGTTGCAATAAAATTTTGCTAGGTTTTTTAACTGTATTTATTTGAACCGTCAGATTTTTTAACGACGGTATTTCATCGTACCCGATCGCCTTTGGGTTGGTGTGGTCACCAGCAGCATTTAATAGATTTATGTACACCTTTTCATTTAGCTGGTTAACGGTAACATGCACTAAGTTTGATCCTGAAATTTTGACCAATGGGTTGGTAAATATTTCTGTTATTTGGTTTTTGATAAAATCGCGTAGTACAGGAGATTTGTAATCCAAATAAGCTGTGCCGGCATCAAAATAAACACCTACAACCTGACCTTTGCCTGATTTGTTCTTTGACGAAGCTGTTTCCTTTCCTATTTCCCTGAAATCGCAGGTATTATAAAAATTAGACGTACGGATAGTTCCCGGCATTAATTCCAATGAGGCCAAGGGAGAGCGGATAGTTCCCATCTTGTTTGAAACAGCAATAAAAGCTTCACGTTCAGGTTTATTTTTCAGTATTTTGATCCCAAGTTCTTTTTCAAATAATTTAGCAGTTTCAACACCAAGAATTAATAAATTGCCCCCATTTTTTGAATAATCTTTTAATTCTGTCATAAATGAATCCGCTATATAATCACATTCCGGGATAATAATGAGCGGGTACTTTTCCATATTGCCACTCAGGTGATGTTCCATCAAAATTTCAACCGGAACTTGACTATCGAGTATAAGATTCAATGCCCCTTCCAATTCTTTTGTTGAATTATGATAGGGTCTCAGCGCTTTTTTCTGGTAATAAGCAGTGGGGAAAAGCAATGCAACCTGGGGTACTGCCTTTGCCTTATGGCAGTATGGCTGCCTTTCACGACAAAAAATTGCTACCTCAGATAAGGTTTCAGCCAGCCAGGGTTTGATTGATAAATCGCGGTTCTGAGTAAAATAAAACTGAACACCCCCGCCCATAGCCATAATTTGAGCAGCTTCCTGTTGAAGTTGTGCCGATGATTTTATGTTCATTGGCATTTTCCCATTATCCCATGAAAAGCCCCAGGCCATCAGGTCCCAGGGTAAACCTTGTGGCGCAACACACCTTGCTTCGAAAGCAGAGCGATAAACCCCATTCTGTGGGGTTACATCACCAGACAAAAAATCCACTTTGGCGGCTACTTTTTCCGGCATTAATGAAGTAAAGGCCCAATTGCTGGTGATTTGAAATTCAGGATTATATTCATGAATGGCGTTTATGTATTTTTCCATGTGTTGTCGAAACAAGCTTCGCGTATATTCCAAAAATTCGGGATAGTTTTTGTCAGATGGGCCTTTAGGTACCTCTTTAATTCCGGTTTCTTTCCTGAATCGATTTAAAGAAGCTTCGCAATAATCAGGTTCAACAGCCCAGCATTCTCCGTCAATCCAGGCGCCATCTACATTATAATCGCTTAGTTCCATAAGTTGAGGAATCATATATTTATCAAGATATGGGCTGAAAAATGACGTATTTCCAGAACTTCGTTCCCCGTTTGCATTTATTACTGCCCAATCCGGATGTTCTTTTACCACTTTGCTGTCTATTACCCCGGAGAAGTGCATAAATAATGCAACATTGTTCTGTTCAGTTACTCTACGCCAAAGTTCCAACGGGTCTTTTTCGAAACCAATTACATGATACCCAACTTTGGTCGGATAGCTCGATATCCCCGGATGACCTTTGCAGTCAACCTGAATGTAATCCGGCTTTACTTTGGTGAGGAATGTATCGATCATTTCGGCAGTCAATGTTTTACCAGCATCAGTTATGTCTTCACTGGCGTGCAAATCAAAATGAACCCCCAAAAAGCTGTTTGCTCTTTTCAATTTTGAAGGTTTTTCATTCTGTGCTACTGCAGAAACATAAAATAAAGTACAAAAGAAAAAGAATATTAATTTACTCATGGCATCATTTGTTACTTACTAAATAAATTTTTACACAATTTTTCTAAGCACCGGGTCCCATTCCACACGGCGTTTTTCTAAATAGGATTTGTGTGCCATCAATACAGTAACGCCTTCTTCAAAAGATTTTTCAATATCCACACTTGGTGTACCTCCATGGCGAATACAATCTATCCACTCTTTTAAGTGTAAGTGAGTTATATCAATTCTCCGTCCGTTTATAAAGGTTGAAGTTAAGCCTCTGGATGCATAGTATTTTTCTGTTGCCGATGTTACAGCATCTATTGAGCCGCTGCCTGAACTAACGGTAAGCATGGGTGCGTCTGTTTCAATTGTCCCGTCTTGTATTTTTTGTTTATACCGGGTTGAATTATTGTCGGCGGTAATAGTTATTGTTCCACCTAATTCCATGGAGGCATCATGACCCATAATGACACGTCCCCTGGAACGGCTACTTGCCAGGCTGGCGCTGTACATTAAAGTCAATTCCTTTTCCGGGTATTCAAAAACCGCATGCAATACATCCGGAATCTCACGGTTATCTTTCCAGTAATAAATTCCACCGGAGGCAACTGCTGATTTCGGGATTCCAATCCTCAACAACTGGTTAATAGCATCATACTCATGGGTAAAAAGTTGTCCCAACATGCCTGTGTCGTAATCAAAAAACTTTGTCCAGTTATAGAAACGGTCAATAGTAAAAGGCACTTCTGGTGAGTTCCCCAACCATTGTTTCCAGTCGATTGATTGCAAGTTACCCGGTTTAGGGTTGCCGTTTGCGTCTAAATGTCTGATCCATGCTCCATCCGCTGTATTTCGATTGGAGGTAGTTTCAATGATCGAAATTTTTCCAAGAATGTTTTTTCTTATGATTTCTTTTGCTTGCTGAAAGACAACATTTTGAGTAATTTGATGTCCCAACTGAAATACTCTGTTGCTATTTCTAACTACATCATACACCTCATATAATTCCTCTTCGGTGTGGCAAAGGCTTTTTTCAAGGTAAACATGTTTTCCGGCTTGAATAGCGTCTATGGTAATTCTGGCATGGTGATGGTCAGGTGTAGCAATAATTACTGCATCAATAGAGCTATCGGTCAGCATTTCCAGATAAGTCCGATAACGTTTAACCGGAAGCCCGGAATGTTTTGCACCGCCAGCCAGTAATTCGTTTTTTGCAGTTGCAAGTCCATTTTCGGCATGCAGGTCAAAAACATCACAAATGCCGGTGATAGCTACATTCAGACTTTCCTGTTCCAACCAATTGTTAAGCCTTTCGTTTTTGCGCCAGTTTTCCATGGTTACAGGGTGAATAAAACCAAGCCCATTAGCCAACTGACCCGCCCTGTTGCCAAAACCTATGATTCCTATGCGAAGCAAATCTACTTCACCTGATGTCGAAATTCTGGTAGGTGGTTGGATGTCGTCTAATCCTAACTCTTTGATTAAGTGGTTTCCTTTTGAACGGTCAAATGATTTTTTTTCCATTAGTTCATAAGCAAACAGCCCTAAAACAGGGATCCCCGCCATAGCCTTTAACATCGTGCGCCGCGACTGTGTATTTTTTTCATTGGAATTTTGTGTTTGCCGTCTATTATTATCCTTTGACATATTCTTACTCTTTAGTTATTTTTTTCAGTTTTGCTTTGTAAAATAAAGCATCAAGCCCAAAAATTGACCCTGTAGGGAATACTGCCAGGGCAAAAAGGGCAATTGCCTCTATCAATGTTCTGTTGACTACAAGGTTATTTCCTTCGGTCGGGATAGAATACTCGATCCCTGTTATCGGCGCATTATTCATAAAATAAACCAGAAGAAGAATAGCTCCTGAAATGGCTGCAACACGCGTAAAAAGTCCAATGATTAATCCCAGACCAATGGCAATCAGTCCCCAGGTATTCAAAATATCAACTATTATCAATACTTTAGGGTTCGATACAATCCAATGGGAAACCCCCGACATGATCCATTGCGATTCTTTTAGGAAACCCGCAGATGTCCAGTTGGGAATAAGAAATTTCGATATGCCTTCATACAGCAAATGCCAGCCAATGAGGAAACGCAATAACATGAGAGTGATAAGTTGTATGGGCTTATATGTTGTTCTGTTATGATGCATGTTTTTGTTCTATTTTAGATGGATATTTGCAAATTTGATATATTGGTTCCAGTCGAATTCAGTGACGCTATGTCCACCTGAACGGATGTGGTACCCGATGGAAGTCATTAAAGGTTGGTTTATCTCAGGCATGTTAGGAGATAAAACACCCTGTTTGCCAAACAATTCATAAACAGGTGTTGCATGATAGGCTGAGAGGAATTCACCTTTGGGATCGGCCCAGAGATCTTCTTCTGCGCTGGCGATATATACGGGACGGGGTGCAATGAGTGCGATTAACTCATGTTGATCAACGGGCAGAGTAGCCTCTTTGTAATCGTATTTTTTACTATTTCCACATAACCAATGCGGAAATTCGGTATTCATTCCCCCCAAACGTTCTCCAAACTGACGGCGTGAAAGGGCCGCACCTCCGCATCCGGAGTTATTGGAAATTACCATCGCAAAGCGTTGGTCGAGTGCACCTGCCCAAAGAGCTGCTTTACCATGCCGTGAGTGTCCAAAAACAATCACTTTGTTTTGGTCAATATCTTCATCCATTTCAAAATAATCAAGTGCTCTACTCAGTCCCCATGCCCAAGCAGCAATAGTTCTCCATTCATAATCCAAAGGCTTCTTTTGCCCATTTATATACAAAAGAGGATGAATGCCATCAGAATAATCAGGCCCTGCAGCTGCGCCTTTATCCGGGTCAACATCACCCGCAAACATTGTGGCCAGACCATAACCAGCATCAATCAATTTCTCAACTGACAGTAGTTTTTTGCCTACCCCGCGTGATTGTTCCGTAACACGGTTATTAGTTCTGCCCAAGTCAGAGTTGTTACTTATCCACGATTCGGTAAGCAGAATTTCCGGATCGTCGGCAACTGTATGGTTCCCCCAGAAATTGTAACTGACGAAAACAGGTACTTTCCCCTCATTTTTAGGCAAGTAAATTAATAATCCAACATTCAGTTCTTTCCCATTATTTTTAAAGTTTAAAACCACTTGTTTTCGAATTGCTTTACCATTAAAAGCATCCTTGCTTTCTTCAACGACTTTGTACCCTTTGAATTTCAATTCGCCAGGGACTTTGCCGTAGATGTTTTCTTCAAACAGCGATACAATCTCAGGTCTCCTTTTTGTTATCCAACTCCTTGAATTTGTGATTTTCTTACCCTTTTCTGAAACAAGAATATCAGGAAGTTTATATTCAGGGATTTTGCTTTCATCATAGTTCGTTTCATTTTGCGCATAAATGTTTATTGAAATAATTATGGCAAAAAACAGAATATATTTTTTCATTTGTTTAATTTATTGATTTTAAAAGGCATTTTGTAATGCCAGAAATAAGGCGCGGTAGTATTTCATTAATTCCAATGGCTCACAACTTATTCTCCCCAATTCAATATTACAGTAGCCCTGAAAGCCGTTTTCTCTAAGTAATTTAAACAGCTCGCGGTAAGGATAATCTTCAAGGTAAAGATCTCTCATATGAACTCCTTTTATCCTGTCTTTTACTAAGTTAAAGTTTGCATGAAAACCATCGCCAAGCAAATCATTCCTGTCGCTGTTCCACGTAACATAAACATGCGGACTCTCCGAATAATCAATGATCTTTTTTATCACATGTACCTGGTTTGTTTTTCGCCCGTGAACTTCT
>JALOMX010000131.1 GCA_025455245.1 Chitinophagaceae bacterium | reverse complement strand
GGTGCTCCACAAGAGATCTGTCTATCTGCATATTTTTTCCGTTAGGCGGTAAAGTTACCAAAATCCGCTACCTGCAGCTATTTTTATGGATTAACGGCGACAAAACCGTAAGAAATGGCATTAACAAAATCCTTGTACGGGATAGTACCTGGGCAAAATTGAAAGATCTTCCTGTTTCAAAATGCGGCGTTTTGCCTTTTCAATCACAAAAAATGGTCATTCAGGCAATGTGTGTTGTCCCGGGCCTGCCGGGGGTATCAATTTTGTGTCATCAAATTAATCAAACAAATTTTTTCAAACACAAAACACACAAGATTATGAAAAGAACACTTCTTACCGTTTTGCTTACAGGTTCAATTGCCGGCCTTTGGGCTCAAAGTTCAAACAAGCATATTGGCGGTTATGGCATGGCCTCTGCGGAGCTCACATTCGTTGAAAAAGAAGCAGCCATCAACATTGGCGCTTACGGTGGCATCCTGCTCAACCACAAATGGTTAATTGGAGTAAGTGGCAATAACATCCAGTTCAAAAGAACCATTCAGGATCAAAAAGTCAACTTCCAGTTCAACTACTATGGGCTTTATTCAGAATACCGGTTTTTTCATGCAAATCCGGTAAGTGTAACGCTGGGCACTACAGCAGCCCTCGGTTGGCTTACAAACGAGGTTAACCAGGAAAAAGGCCAATCTAAAAAGGACGGAGATTACACTTACGTTATCCAGCCTCAGCTTGGTTTGAATGTAAAAATAACCCGTTTTATGCAGGCAAGATTGCATGGCGGATACCGCTTTACAGGAAACACCAACAGTACCCATTACTCAGGTAAGAACCTGAATGCAATCAATGCAGGGGCAGGCCTTGTTTTCGGATCATTCTGATCATTTACACAAATCAAAACACGCTGCCGGGAAATATTTTTTTCCCGGCAGCGTAAAAAACCCACACTCATAAACATCTATCCGGTTAATTTTAGGGCACAGGCGTTTCAACAATGAAGAAAATCATTTCCAAAGGTTTAATGTTATTATTTGCCGGAATTGTTATTTCCCTGGTACAGGAAATCGTAATCAATGGCTTACCTCTGAAGGTTACAGGAGATATATGGGGTGAAATACTATATGCCACTATATATATATCCTTTCTTTTATGGATTCAGGGAAAAGTAACACGCCGTATTCTTTGGAAGAAAAGTCATAAGGGACTTACCGCTGAAAACGTAGCCAAGGCTTTTATTCTGACACAAACCATTGGATTTATGTTCTTTTTTTTCCTGGGCTTTTTACTCGAGTTTATTATAAAAGGAAGTGTTGAGTTCAAACTAAAGCCATTTGTTCAGCTTCGCTTTTTGCTTATATATTATTTTCTCCTCAATACCATAACTTATGGCAGCGCCATTGTGTATTACTTATATGTTTTGTACAGTCGCGAAAAAGAGGCAAAGTATCAGGCAGAAAAATCATTCTTGTCTGCGCAATTGCAAATGTTGCGGCAACAGCTCAACCCACACTTTTTGTTCAACAATCTCAACATCATAGCATCTACCATTTATAATGAGCCGAAACTTGCATACGAATTTACCCGGAGTATGGCATCCTTTTACAGGAAAGTACTGGAAAGTGACAACGAGGGTTGGGTAACCCTGCGGCAGGAGTTAAGCACCATTCAATCTTATTTGTACATGCTTGGCGTAAGGTTTGAAGACAAACTGACCTACACCATTGATATCCCCGAAGATCTTCTTGATGAAGCTACCATACCGGATTTTATTTTGCAGCCTATTATTGAAAATGCCATTAAGCATAATCACTGCAGCAAAAAACAACCGTTGGACATTAAAATATCAGCTACAAACGGTCGTACACTATTCATTAAAAACACCTATCAACCAAAGGAAAGCAAACAAGATAGTTTAGGGGTCGGCTGGTTTAATATTGAAAACCGGTATAGGTATCTTGGGGGCAAAGTGCCGGAAAAATATGTGGAAGACGGCTGGTATGTTGTAGAAATAGAGCTGGCAAAAAAATAACTGTTTCAACCATTTCAAATAAGAACAAATTATGATCAGTGCAGTAATCATAGAAGATGAAAAATATGCGGCACGCTTTTTAAATGATATGTTGCACAGGATAGCCCCCGATGTGGAGGTAGTGGCTGTTTTGGAAAGTGTTGCAGAAAGCCTTGAGCAATTACCGGCGTTACGGCCCGATCTGATACTGGCAGATATTCAACTGGAAGACGGTCTATCATTAAGCATTTTTGAACAACTTCAATGGAAACGGCCCGTTATCTTTATAACAGCGTACGATGCATATGCCATCAGAGCGTTTAAAGCTAATGGAATTGATTACCTTCTGAAGCCTTGTGAAGAATCAGAGTTACTGCATGCCCTCGACAAATTCAGGAAATCATTACTCGGTGGAACTTTTGCAAACCTTCAGGAAACCATCAGGGAAATCAACAACAAAGTGGCCGCCTCATTCAAAGAGCGCTTTGCCGTTACTTTAGGAAGCCGGATTGTATCTATCAGTGTACAGGATATTGCCTATTTTTATTATGCAAACAGGGTTACCAATATTGTAAAAAAAGACGGACAGAAATTCCCCTACGCAGAAAGCCTTGATTACCTGGCAAACCTGCTTAATCCACTTCACTTTTTCCGCATCAACCGCAGTTACATTATCCATCATCAATCCATTGAAAGGATAGAAAACCACGGGGGCAGAAGCATTACCCTTGCACTAAGACCATCTCCACCCGAAGGAATACTTTCGGTAAGCAAAGACCGTATTACAGAATTTAAATACTGGCTCGACAAATAAACACACAATAACTAAATATGAAAACCACACTTTTCTTTCTGCTCCTGTGGATAACAAGTCACACAAAAGCCCAAATCAGTTCGCCTGCTCCTGCTGAAGAAGCAATTACCATCAACACACCCGGAGCTGTTTACTCAGGCACACTTTCATGGCCCACTCAAAAAGGACCCTGTCCTTTGGTCATTCTTGTCAGTGGTATGGGGCCGCAAGACAGAAACTGGTCTTTTACCAAGAACTTCCGTATGGGCAAGATGATCACCGACAGCCTGAATGCCATGGGGATAGCTGTATTCCGCTATGATGACCGCGGTTTCGGTCAATCAACCGGAACCAAAGAAACACTGTCTGCATTTGATACGCTTGCACAGGATGTAATAACAATAGCACGTTTTCTCTCCCGGAAACCCGGAGTATCAGCTACAGGTTTGCTGGGCCACAGCCTGGGAGGGATTCTTTCGGTGATGGCAGCATCAAAAGAAAGAGATATTGATTTCATCATCACCCTATCCGGATCCTACCGCACAGGCGGCGATATCATGATGGAACAGGCCACAACCCTGAAACGATGGAAAACATCTCCTGATATGAACGATGCGCAGATCATTCAACGTGGTGAAGCTTTTGTTCGCAATTGGGTGTCATATGCCAACAACGGACCTGGGCTTGACTCTATGAAGCAAATTTTACGTTCACTTGTTGCGTTTCAGATAGGCGAACTGAACGCTGAAGAAAAGACAAAAATGCTGGAAGGTTATCCATCAATGGATAGCCTGATAGAAAAGGAATACCTTGGTGTACTGGAATATTACACATCGCCACATCAGCTCGACTTTGCAAAAACAGACCCCGTTGCCTATTTCAAAAATGTTACTTGTCCGGTGCTTGTAATGATGGGCGAAAAAGATGAACATGTAACGGTAGCAGCAAACCTGCCGAAAATTACAGCCGCAATTACAGGCCACCCTGGGCTTGACCTAACCTTGCACATAGTACCCGGTGCTGACCACGCTTATTCGAACCCGGAAAGCTTCCGCAAAGGAGAAATGCTGCAAGGTGTATGCTCCTACATGGCAAATTGGATTCTAAGCAAAAAATAAAAACTTCCTGAAGCCAAAAGATGAAACAACGTATTGCGTATATCGACCAGATTAAGGTATTCCTCACCTGCCTTGTTGTAGCTCATCATGCAGCACAGGCATATGGACCTACAGGCGGTGTATGGGTAGTTACAGATACGGAAAAAGCTCCCTGGTTAAAATACCTTTTCTTTATCAATGCATCATATATGATGGGGCTCTACTTTTTTATCTCGGGATATTTTCTTGGCTTCAGTGCCCTCAGAAAAACCCCTAAACAAATTTTTCAGGACAGGCTGAAGCGGTTAGGTATCCCACTGCTGTTTTTCACTCTGGTTATATTCCTTCCTTTCAATTACATCTTGTCGGGCGCAACAGAAAATCTATTCTCATTTTTTATTAATACATACTTTCATAAGCCTCCTTTAGCCACCGGCCACCTTTGGTTTGTGGCTTCACTTCTGATGTATACAACATTATATCTTGTAATTAAAAATTGGGTAACAAAAAGCCCTGAACTTCATTTTAGAATTTCACATGTTTTCCTGTATATAATTTTTCTCACATTAATCACGGCATGGGTACGTCAATACTACCCCATTGATAAATGGACAACCTGGCTTATTCCTGTTGAGGTTGCACATCTTCCCCAATATATAAGCATGTTTTTGCTCGGAACAATTTTTAATCGACAGAACTGGCTAAATCAGCTAAAACGAAGGGACGGATTGTTATTTTTAAGCATTGCGATCATTGGTTTTATGCTCAGCATAAATCTGCCCGTTTCAATTCGAAACTATTGGATTACAGAATCACTCCTTGAATCCTTACTATGTGTGGGAATGAGTATTGCACTGTTAACCTTCTTCAGACACTATGGTAATCATATGAACAGTTTCATTGAAAACTTGTCTGTCAATTCATATGGCATTTACCTGTTTCATTTATTTGTAGTTATTGGCTTACAAAACCTTCTGATGCCATGGCAAGCAGATGCTAATGTAAAATTCATCACTGTTACGGTGATGGGCATTTTACTTTCTTTGGGAATAAGTGTTGCAATTCGTAAAATAAGTTGGGTGAGGAAAATCATATAATTGCAGGCAAAAAAGCTACAATCCTGTTCATAAAGTAAACTGATAAAATTCTGGAACCACTGCATTACAGGTAGCATTGCTCAGATTTAAATTCTAACACTGTGCTATTGTAATACAGAACTTACCATAAATGTTAATAGTCCTTAAGTAAAAAGAATTGTAACATGATTTTTCTGTTGACATTGAACGGAAACCTGAACTTTAAAACGTGTCCCACATGATCATTTATGGCCGTTTGGTTACCACTAAGCTCTTTTGTTCTTAGGGATTGATAGAATTCATCTGATAGAAAATATCCATATAAGCCAACCCTGTAAGGGTTGAACTATGAATAGCCCCCGATGGAATCGGGGGGAACCAGGTGGCGGAGAATAAGCCAACCCTGAAGGGGTTGAATATTGAAAATAAACACCTATATATGAAAGGCTAAAGCAGATCCAACCCTTTTAGGGTTGCAGGTGCTTCGCCGGCTATTAACCACCGATGAAATCGGTGGCTATCCAAATGATACCCCTCCGGGGTATTTATTTTTCGTTGATATCTTTTCGATATAATAACACAACACGTAAAATACCAATAAGAAAAACATTTACCTGCCCAATAGGTAGTACTAGTAAAAAAGGCACGAATCGGCATAATCGAAACTCGTTACTTAATGTTCTGAACAGAAGTCATAAGATAAACAATTACATTTTTGGCAATAATAAACGGATAGGTTCCCCCGGCTCAAATGATGCCTCATCCAGATGCCCCGCATGATACTTTGAATATGTACGGTAATGAATATGAATAAAGGCATCATGATGCGTAAATACCCGCTGATGATGATGAGAGTAAAAGCCCACCAATTGAACCTTCTCCCCATCAATTGGAAAATACTCTTTCGCTTCCTCTGCGGTACCCGCAGTGGCCACCTTTATCGAAGGATCCTTATCCATAATATGCCCCTTCCCCTTTTGCAACTTGCCGAACAAAAGAAAAGGAAAGGGTTTCGACGTATCTGTACCATGATGATGAGCCATTTTCCCTATCGTTTGTTCAAGTTGCTTTATGGTAGAGATACTTTCTTCCACCAAAAGCGTATCCCACAACGGCACATTTGCCCATACCAGAAAAACAGCCTTCATGTTTTTTACATCCTTTTCCACATAAGGCTTGCCGGTTTCTTTTAACACACCTGCCCTGAACACTTTTCCATTCCATACCAATATTTCACTCCG
>JALOMX010000130.1 GCA_025455245.1 Chitinophagaceae bacterium | reverse complement strand
GTGGTTTTCATTCCGGGTAAGGTGGTAGGTGCCATTTGTCCGCTTGTCATACCATACACGGCATTATTAATAAATACGATTAATATATTTTCCCCGCGGTTGATGGCATGCAAGGTTTCCGCTATTCCTATTGCAGCAAGGTCACCATCGCCCTGATAGGTAAATACATACTTATCGGGCATAAGCCGCTTGATGCCGGTAGCAACAGCACAGGCGCGTCCGTGGGCAGCCTCCTGCATATCAATATCCATGTATTCATAGGCAAATACACTGCAGCCTACGGGTGCTACACCTACAGTATTGTCCTGTATTCCCAATTCCTCCACTACTTCCATGATCAGCTTATGGACAAGGCTGTGCGCACAACCCGGACAATAGTGCATCGGAACATCAACCATGGTTACCGGCCGGTGATACACAAGATCGTATTCCTCCTCATTTCTGCAGTTAATGACCGGGGGAACCGTCCCAATGTTGTCCGGAAATGAAATTTGATCAGTTGTCATGATGATATTGAATTAAATTTTCCAGATGTTGGAGTACTTCTTCAGGGGCAGGCACCATTCCACCAAGCCGGCCATAAAAATGAACAGGAACTTTGCCGTTGACGGCAAGTTTGATATCCTGAACCATTTGCCCGGTATTCAATTCCACACTGAGCATTAATTTAACACTGCCTGCCAATTCATGGAGCCGGGTTTCGGGGAATGGCCATAAGGTAATCGGTCGTATCAAACCGACTTTTATTCCTTTTTCCCTGGCAAGTTCCATAGCCTTATGACAAATCCTTGCACTCAAACCATAAGCCACCAACAGATAGTCCGCATCTTCGGTTTGCATCTCTTCAAAACGAAGTTCATTTTTCGCGATCAGGTTATATTTTTTTTCAAGCATCAGGTTATGCTCCTCCATCCTCTCAGGCTGGATATGCAGCGATGTAATAAAGTTGCGTTTACGGTCAGGCGTTTTTCCGGTAGTGGCCCATGGTTTATGCTCCTCAGGGCGCTGGTATGGTTTAAAAATCACCTTTTCCATCATTTGCCCGATAGCGCCATCGGACAAAATCATGACGGGATTTCGATATTTATCGGCAAGGTCAAAACCTAAAAAAACAAAATCAGCCATTTCCTGAACGGAATCAGGGGCAAGGACGATCAAATGATAGTCGCCGTGTCCTCCGCCTTTTACAGCCTGAAAATAATCACCCTGACCCGGCTGAATGGTACCAAGTCCGGGACCGGCACGGTTTACATTGACAATAAGGCAAGGTAATTCGGCACCCGCCATATAAGAAATACCTTCCTGCATCAGGCTGATGCCCGGAGACGAAGAAGATGTCATGGCCCGGAACCCGGCACCCGCGGCCCCATAAACCATATTGATGGATGAAACTTCACTTTCAGCCTGCATGACAAGCCTTCCCCTCAGGGGCATTTCGCGGGCGAGGTACTCAAGCACCTCACTCTGCGGGGTAATGGGATAACCAAAATAAGCATCACAACCTGCGAGAATAGCCGCTTCTGCAAGGGCTTCATTTCCTTTCATCAGTCTTATATCCTGTATCATCTTTATTGGTTTTAAGATTTGTCTGCCATGGCAGCAAGCTGACCCTGAATATCAGCTTGGTTCACTTCCATCTTTTTGCCTTCAGGTTTCGTACGGTAAACGGTAATCACGGCATCGGGACACATAAGGGCACAGTTAACACAGCCCGTACAGAGATCATTGTTTACAATGGCATAATGATACCCCTTGATATTGATTGTTCCCGAAAATTCAATCGCATTTTCTTTGCAGGCTTCTTTGCATAATTCGCAGCCCTTGCAACGCTGAATATCAATGACAACTTTACCCTTTACCTTCCGCTGACGCGGAGGTTTTACAGCAATCGTTTCGTTTTCCATAAAATTGGTTTCCGGTGTTAAAAACCCTCACTTCAAGTCTTAAAAAAATCAGATGTAAAAGTACTTTTTACAGGTGCCTTATTCTATGATGGATATCATTTAAAAATGAGATGCGTCTAATAATTCACAATAATTTTTTAAGGAAAACAGGGGATTTCCCATTACTTGCAACCTTAAAAAAATTACATATGCGCCCTGTTTTTTTTGCACTCATGATTACGGGTTTGGTCTTTTCTTCGAAAATATCTGCACAACTGAGGTGGAAAGACATCAGTGATTCTTTTTCAGGCCTTCCTTCGGGTATCAGGGTTTTTGAAAGCAGGGATAGCATGGAAGGTAAACCAAACAGATGCTTTTATATTTCGGCTGATCTAAAAGATAAACTTCTGGAATTTACAACACAGTCTTCATCCGGAAAAAGGCTTACGCCGCAGCAGTTTTTTGAGCAGGAAGGAAAACCCGTTGTTGTGGTAAATGGTACTTTTTTTTCATTTCAAACCAATAGCAACCTGAACAGTTTGATCAGGGAAGGCAAACAACTTGGCTATAATGTACCTACTGTAAAAAACCGTAACGACAGCCTGTACAGATATGTAACACGAAGTGTGTTTGGCATTTCAAAAAACCGGAAGCCCGATGTTGCATGGCTTTTTACGGATACCGCCACAAAATATCCTCTTGCTTTACAAAAAGCGCCGCTTGTGAAAACAGGCCCCCATGCCGATCCGGATATGAGTGAAATAATAGCTGCCACTACCAAAGAAAATGGGGTAAAGAAAAAATGGAAAATGCAAACAGCCATTGGCGGAGGGCCTGCCTTACTGCACAATGGCGAAATAAGGATTACCAATAAAGAGGAAATCATGTTTGTGAATGGCGAGGCTGACCGCCATCCCCGTACGGCCATGGGCTACACTGCAGATCGTAGATTAATTATTTTAATGGTGGAGGGCAGAAACCCCGGCATTGCAGAAGGCATGACCCTTAAACAGGAAGCCATGGTTTTGAAATCGTTGGGCTGTATAGAAGGGTTGAACCTTGATGGCGGCGGCAGCAGTTGTTTATTACTAAACGGTAAAGAAACCATCAAACCAAGCGATAAGGAGGGTCAAAGGCCGGTACCCGGGGTTTTCATGATTTACCATGTACGGTAATAAGCTATATTCAAAAGTTATCCACGTAATAAATTGATAACATGCCTTTGAATAAAATGAATTTTATTTTGCGTCCGATCGTTTGAAAAACCATTGTTTTTGTAGAAAACAAACAAAACAGGTTAAGAATTGTGTTTATCTTGTTCTGCTTATTAATTAAATGATATAAGAATTTTTCAACCCCGGTGTGGAACTCACATCCGGGTTTATTTTTTTAAACCAAACTTAAGATGAAGAAAGTTTACAAAGTGTTTTTTGGGTGCATGGGATTGTTTCTGCTGATGCCCTTTTTGGGTCAGGCACAGGCAAAGATTGTCATCAGTCAGGTGTATGGAGGAGGTGGTAATAGCAATGCCACCTATAATTATGACTATGTTGAATTATTTAATGCAGGAACAACTGCACAAAATCTTTCAGGATGGTCTGTGCAATATGCTTCCTCTACCGGCAGTACCTGGAGTGTCGCCACCCTTTCAGGCAGTATTGATCCCGGAAAATATTATCTCATCCAGTTAGCCACTGGGAACGTCAATGTTGGTGCACCACTTCCGGCTGCAGACGCAACGGGAACACTTAATCTGTCGGGAACCAACGGAAAAGTGGCCTTGGTGAATAGTACAACAGCCCTCAGCGGCACCTGCCCTACCACCAATGTGGTTGACTTTGTCGGCTTTGGCTCTGCCAATTGCAGCGAGGGTAATCAACCGACGGGCGTTTTAAGTAACACAGCAGCAGCCATCAGGAAAACCAATGGCTGTACCGATACAGACAACAACGGAGCAGACTTTGATGTAAACACGCCCAATCCGCGCAACAGTCAGACGGCAGCAAATTTGTGCACCTCCCCTACACCACCCTCGGGGGCTGGCAATGCCAATCCATCTTCCCTGAATACAGGTGAGAGCACATTACTTACGGTTACAGTTTCCCCGGGTACCAACCCGGCAAGTACCGGGTTGTCGGTAACTGTCAACCTTTCCTCCATCGGGGGCAACGCAGCCCAAACCATGTACGATAATGGTACCAACGGTGATGCTGTTGCCGGTGATAACATTTTCAGTTATTCACTTGCTGTTGCTGCCGGAAGCACAACGGGTACTTTCTCCCTTCCCTTTTCGGTTACCGATGGTCAAAGCAGAAGCGCCTCCGGAAATATTGGCCTAACCATTCTTGCTGGTATAGCAAACAGTAATTCAGGTCTTGTTATTTCACAGATTTATGGAAACGGATCAACAACAGGGGCCTTCAGGTACGATTATGTTGAGATTTTCAACCGCAGCACTGAAACCATTAACCTGTCCGGAAAATCACTTCAATATGCCAGTGCAACAGGAACCGGAAATTTCGGTGCCAATGCGATTACTGCATTAACCGGCAATCTCGCTCCGGGACAATATTACCTTGTTCGTCTTGCGGGTGCAGCATCGGGAACAGATGTACCTGCGCAGGATGCTTCAGGTACCAATAATATCAGTGCCGCCAGCGGAAAATTAGTCATCGTAAATTCCACACAGGGCCTTGCATGTAATGGAGGTTCTACACCTTGTACCACGGAACAACTCGGTCAGATCATTGATCTTGTTGGGTATGGTACAGCAAACTTTTTTGAAGGCACAGCTGCCCCTGCTTTATCTAATACCACTGCCCTGTTCAGAAAATTCGGCGGCTGTCAGGACAGTGATAATAACAGCAATGACTTCGAAACAGGAATTCCGGCTCCACGCAACAGTGCAAGCCCATTCAATGTATGTGCACCAAAGATTGTGATCAGCCAGGTGTATGGCGGTGGTGGTAATAGCGGGGCGGTTTACTCCAATGATTTCATTGAATTATTCAATGCGGGCAATGTGCCACAGTCGCTTACCGGATGGTCTGTGCAATATGCTTCTGCAACGGGTAATTTCACACAAGTCACTCCATTATCCGGAATCATAATGCCCGGAAAATATTATCTTGTACAACAAGCGATAGGGAGCACTGTTACCAATATTCCATTGCCAACGCCTGATGCCACCGGAACCATTGCCATGGCAGCCGGGGCCGGAAAAGTAGCGGTGGCAAGTACCACCACGGCGCAAGGGGTTTGCAGTACCGCTACCGATATTGTCGATCTTGTTGGTTATGGCACCACAGCAAATTGTTTTGAAGGCACAGGTGCCGCACCGCAACTTTCCAATTCAACAGCAGCCATCCGTTTGCAAAACGGTTGCCGCGATACCGATCAGAACGGTTCAGATTTTATCAGCGGCACACCTGTTCCGAGAAACAGCGCAAGCGCTGCCAACCTTTGCCAGGGACAATTCATTATCACCACAACCTCTTTACCGGACGCCATTGTTCTGCAGCCATACTCAGCTACCATTGTTGCATCGTTTGGTGCGCTTCCGGTTACGTTCGACATCATTGCCGGTGAACTGCCGGACGGACTTCAGTTGTCATCATCAGGACAAATCACCGGAACACCCCAGACAACAGTGGGTTCACCGTTCACTTTTACGGTTGAGGCAACGGACAATACCGGAAGCAAGGTGAATAAAGTACTGTCTATCTCCGTCAACCCTATTCCCGTTTGTAACACCAATGCTACCATTGCAGAGGTTCAGGGTGCAGGCCTCACGTCTCCCCTTCTCGGTTCGGTGGTAACGGTTAGCGGTATTGTTACAGGTACCAAAAACAACGGATACTTTATTCAAATGACCGAGGGTGACGGTAATCCATCTACATCTGATGGTTTGTTTGTATTTACAAGTTCCGCACCCCCTCTTTCTGTGGTAGCGGGAAACAATATTTGCATTACAGGAACAGTTTTCGAATTCGTTTCATCATCTGACCCCGGAGGTCGTTCACTTACACAATTAACCGGAACAACCTTCTTCACCACAAGTACAGGAAATCCTTTGCCGGAACCGGTTGTGTTAAACACCACTTTGCTTACTCCCGATGGAGGAATTGATCAGCTTGAAAAGTTTGAAAGCATGCGGGTTACTGTACCATCGCTTACGGTTGTTGCTCCTACCCAGGGCAGCACGGATGAAGTGAATGCAACAGCAACAAGCAATGGATTCTTCTATGGCGTAATTACAGGTACGGAAAGGCCCTTCCGTGAGCCGGGAATACAAACACCGATTACTGCACCTGTTGGCGCCCCTGTTACCGTAGAAAGATGGGATGCAAACCCTGAATTGCTTGG
>JALOMX010000129.1 GCA_025455245.1 Chitinophagaceae bacterium | reverse complement strand
ACATTCACTCGGCCATATACCATTAAAGGAACCGGTAATGCTTCAGAGCAAGGCAAATGCTGCCAACGAAATTGAGCTGGTGCAGTCAAATCCCGTTGGTTCGGCCGAAGTTGCCCATTTGGAAAATGCTGAGGAAGCCCTCAATACAGAAAGGCCTGATAAATCTGTGATCAGTTCAGGTTTTGAAGAAAATACAACAACAGGGACATCAGATAACAAAAAACCACTGACACTGGCTTCTGAAGTTTCAACTACCCATGGATTGGATATACAACCGGCGAATACTCCTGAAAAATTTGAATATGCTGCTTCCGGAAATGAACCCCTCTTTGAAAAGTCATTTATTGAGACAAGTTTGGGATATGGCCCTGTTTCGTTTGGCAAGCAATTAAATTCTCAAAGGAATAATCGTTGGGCTATTCAGGTGTATGCCACTCCATCGATCAGCTACCGATATTTATTGGAAGATAATAAATATGTTGATGACCCATCATCGATCAATGGTCCTTTAGCCCCTTATATCACCAATTCGGTCAACCAGTTTGTCAGGCACAATGCCAAAATGGGAATGGAAATCGGTGCATCGGTGCTGTATCGTCTTTCTGACAATTTCCGGCTGAAAACAGGATTACAAATCAACTATCGTCAATACGGAATTGAAGCATATGCCACCAATATGCAGCCTGCTATTCTTACCCTTAACAGAGGCAATGGCATTGACTCTGTAGTACGTTTCACCAACATCAGTTCGCAAACAGGTTATCGTGAGCTCAACTTATCAAGCAATTCATTGCAGGTTGCCATACCTATAGGATTTGACCTGAAGATGGCCCAATTGAACAAATTCGGCTTTTTCATTTCAGCCTCAGGTCAGCTAACCTATCAGTTAAGCAACAATAGTTATGTACTTTCTGCCGATTACAAAAACTATATGAAACAACCTGAACTTGACAGAAAGTTCAATATAAATACAGCTGTTGAAGCCTTTGTAAGTTTTGATGCCGGCGGTGTAACCTGGCAGGCAGGCCCGCAGATCCGGTATCAAATGCTACCCGGAACTACAAGCGCCTATCCAATTCGTGAGCACCTGATTGATTATGGACTTAAGGTGGGTGTTGTAAAAACACTAAAATAATTTATCCCGAAGGTTTTATTTTTCATAAAATGCCCTTGCGGCATGTAGTTTTGTTGCCATGCGTATGCAACAAATTTTTTCTTTAGCAGCAGTATTCCTTTTGCTTTCCTGCCAAAGCAATCAACAGCCACAAAATGATGGCGACTTCAGCAATTTTGTTGCTCCCGTTGACTCTTCGATCAATACAAAAGATCCGGTTTACCCATATCCGGATTATATCAGGGCGCAACTTGAAATGGTGGATACCATTCCCTATGCAATAGAAAGAATTCTTACAGTAAATGGGAAGACCATTGATTCCGGTTATGTTTCAAGGGAAGTTCTAAAAAAGGAAGCACAACCTTTTCTTGAAATTGACCCAAATGAAAAATCCATACGTAATCAATTTATTGAAACAAGCTTTAACGATCTTTCGCTCGGCCTTGTTACATTCTCCATAACTTCAAAATTTCCCGAACAAAAACTACAACAGGCCAATATTCTCGTGAATCCTGAAAATAATGGGGTAAAAAATGTTATCCTCCGTAAACAATTTGCCGAAGCAGATAGTAGTGTAGAACAAATGCTTCTGTGGAAAGACAAAATGAATTTTCAGATCAGCGAAGTCATCACCAAAAAGGATAATTCATCTTACAACAGGGTCTTGAAAATTATCTGGGATAAACCACTGGAGTAAAAGCAGTATGACTCAGGAAGAATTTAAAACAATAGCCGGCAGTATTCCGCATGAGCCGGGGGTATATAAATATTTCGACAAGGAGAATACAATCATTTACGTTGGCAAAGCAAAAGACCTTCGTAAAAGGGTAAGCAGTTATTTCACCAAAACATTCACCGGTTATAAAACCCATGAACTTGTTCAGCGGATACGGAAAATTGAATTTACCGTAGTTGATTCGGAACAGGATGCATTTTTTCTCGAGAATGCCCTGATCAAGGAATTACAGCCACGATTCAATATAGACCTGAAGGATGATAAATCATATCCCTATATTGTTATTAAAAAAGAGCCCTTCCCAAGGGTTTTTCTTACCCGCAGAAAAATAAATGACGGAAGCGAATACCTTGGCCCTTTTACTTCGGTTGCCCGGGTGAGGGAATTACTCACCTTTATCAGGCAACACGTACAGTTGCGCACCTGCAGGTTGCCTCTGACAACAAAAAATATTGAAGCGCGCAAGTTCAAAGTTTGCCTCGAATACCATCTCGGAAATTGCAAAGGCCCCTGTGCCGGTTTACAAACCGAGCACAACTACAATGAAGGCCTTGGCTACCTTAAACAGATTTTAAAAGGAAAACTCGGAGATATTCAAAAACACTATCAGCAGGAACTGAAAAAACATGTAGAAGATCTTGCCTTTGAGAAGGCAGCGGTCATTCAGAAAAAACTCGAACACCTTGAAAACTATAAAGCCAGATCAATTATTGTAAGTCAAAAGCTTTCAGACCTTGATGTATTCAACATTCATAAAGATGGGGAGCTTGCCTATGTAAACTTCCTGATGGTTCGGGAAGGCACCATTGTTCAAACGCATACGCAACGCCTAAAGACAAACCTGGATGAAGATGAATCTGAAGTGCTGATTTATGCTATTGCGCGTATCCGCGACAATTTTAACAGCCTTGCAGATGAAATAGTAGTGCCTTATGACATTGAATACCCTGATAAAAAAATTAAGATCACTACAGGTAATTCCGGCGAAAAAAAGAAGCTGCTCGACCTTTCGAAAAAGAATGTCCTGATATTCCTTGATGAGATCCGTCGGAAAAAGATGCTCCATACGGAAGCACAAACAGAAGAAACGAGGTTGCAGCTTTTGGAACAGGTAATGGTTGATCTAAGATTGCCTGATCTCCCCGAACATATTGAATGTTTTGATAATTCAAATTTCCAGGGAAAGTTTCCGGTATCTGCCATGGTATGTTTTAAAAACGGACTGCCAAGTAAAAATGACTACCGGAAATTTAATGTCAAAACAGTTACCGGCATCAATGACTTTGCAACCATGGAAGAGGCGGTTTACCGAAGGTATAAAAGGCTTAAAGAAGAAAAGCTACCTTTTCCGCAGCTTGTGATTATCGACGGAGGAAAGGGTCAGCTTGGTGCTGCACTGAAAGCAATCAAAACACTTGAACTTGACGGAGCATTTACGGTGGTGGGCCTTGCCAAAAATGAAGAGGAGATTTTCTTTCCGGGAGACAGTGAAAGTCTGAAACTGGACTGGAACAGCCAAAGCCTGAAATTCATCCGGCGAATACGCGATGAAGTACACAGGTTCGGCATCACATTCCACAGGCAACAGCGCAGTAAAGGAACCTTTGTAAACGAACTTGAAAATATTAAAGGCATTGGCAAAACAACAGCCAATCAATTGTTGAAACATTTTAAATCGGTTAAAAAAATAAAAGCAGCAAGTCTTGAAGACCTTGCTGCTATTGCAGGCACTTCGCGTGCCCAATTGATTCTTGATTATTTTAATGCATCTGCCTGAATCGGGAATTAATCCTTTTCAGCAATCAACACTTTTTTGGCATCCTGCAATTTTTTCTTTTGCTCATTGCTCACTACAGGATACTTCAGCTTCAGTGTTTTAAACCGCCTGTAAATGATGGCCCCAAGGGCTATTCTCGAAAACCAGCGGTCATTGGCAGGAATAATATGCCATGGCGCCCATTCTGTGCTTGTATGGTTGAACATACTTTCATAGGCATCCATATACTGATCCCAAAGCGCCCGCTCTTTTAAATCACTCAGACTGAATTTCCAGTTTTTTTCAGGATCGTCAATCCGTTCCATAAACTGCTTTTTCTGTTCATCCTTACTGTTGAACAAAAAGATTTTTATGATCGTGGTTCCATTTTCGGTGAGATGCCTTTCCCAATCATTAATTTGCCGGTAACGCATTTCCCAAAACTTCTTATCAATCTTTTTTACATCATCAATATGCGGAATATTTTCCCCAAGCACAAACTCGGGATGAACCTTGCAGGCAAGAACATTTTCGTAATGACTGCGTACAAAAATGCCTATTTCTCCCCGGGCAGGCAGGTCAAGATTGTGCCGCCATAAATAATCATGTGCCCTTTCCTCATCACTTGGAGCTTTATACGCATGTACTTTAACGCTTACGGGATTAAGACCGCTCATAACATGTTTTACGGCGCTATCTTTCCCTGCTGCATCCATTGCCTGTATTACAATTAACACATTGTGGCTTTTTGAAGCATAGAGCATATCCTGCATTTCCTTAAAATGCGCCATTCCTTCTTCCATTCGTCTTGCGGCTTCTTCCTTCGATATCCCCTTATCCTTTTGCTTAAAATCGGTTGGATAATTTTTCAGTTTTATTTTTTTACCCGGAGGCACCAACATGGCAGCAAGCGCTTTATCAAAACTCATAAGTAATAATTTTCATAAAAATAATCCATTGATAACAATAATTCAAGAGATAAAAATTTTAATTTTTCCGGCTGATGGCTATTTCTCATTAATGGTCCAGTCAAATGCGAGATTCTCCCTTCGACTAACAGGGCGCTGCTTTCCTTTGGTCAAAGACTGCACCTGTTCGTTCACATAATTCATCAGTTCCATTATGGTCACATTGTTATCCATATTACCATGTATGGAATAATCTGCTAATTTGTTTTCAAGGGCCCGCCTTACACAATAGGTAAACACACCGTTGTTCCATGCTTCACTTTCAAATGCATATTCCATTCCCCCTGCAGCCGAAATAATAATGGAACCATTGTTGTTGGCAACATCTGTAAACTGCGATTGCATAAGTTCAAATGTATTTCTCAGCGGAGCCTTTTCCTGTTTACTTTTCAAGCCTATACCCCTCGTTCCTTTAACAACCCCTGCGCTATCGCCTGCCGCAACCACTATGCCCGATTCCCCGCTCAATTCCTCTTTATCAAGGGCACCGCTATGGCATGCATCTATCAATATCATTTTCTTCTGAGCAGCGATGCCATCCGCAAGGCCTTCAATTTCTTCATACTTCAATCCCCTGTCCCGCGGGTTTTGAAAATCAATATCATAAGTTGCATAATAAAAATCAAACTGATCATCAAGCAGGCCATGACCCGTTACGGCAACAATGACCCTGTCACCGGGTTGCAGCCCTTTAAGCTTTTGCTTAACCTTGAGAATATTGGCTGTGGTTGCCTTGCTGTTTATGAGCGTGTCCACCACAAGTGAATCCGAAATCTTTCGGAAAGTATTTACAAGGTCCCTAACATCCTTCACGGAATACTGAAGATTCATGCTGCTGTCTTTATATTCCGACACTGCTATGCCTACAAAATAAGTGATCGGTTTACGTTCCCTGAAACTGCAGTTCACTTCAATGGTTTCTTTCATCGAACTGATTCCTTTGCTATTAGTGCAGAATATCTTAACCGTATTTCGTCCGTAAGCCAAAGGAATATTAACCGTATCACGAACCGATTTGGCCGGACTCAGTAGCTTTCCCCTTCCCGGAAAAACAGGATTATTATTCACAAGCACCTGCAAAAACTCAACATTCTCCTCTCCACCTGCACATTCAATATCAAGCATTGTTTGAGCAGAGGAAGTATTCAGCAGTTCAGCAGATTTGTTTCTTATGGTGATGGTTGGCAACACCTTAAAATCAATCTGATTTTGTTCAGTCATACCCGAACGCTTCAATCTTTTTTTATAAGCAGCTTCATAAGATGTAATCATTGCTTTATCAGCATAAGGTAATTGCTTCATTACAATATCGGGCCTGTTCAGGTATAGATCAAACTGCTCAAAATCATAAGGCTTATCGTTATATGTAAAAACCAAACCATTTAATGCTTTCTTTGAAGATAGGTAATGGCCTGCAGTATCGGCAAGGATAAAATCCTCGCCCAATGGGGCATACACATTCAGTAAACGTTGCCCCGTTGCAGGATCGTACAGGTGAATCCGGCTATCGAACCCCGCAGTGGCAACAAGACAATTATCATCAGAAATAACAATATCCGTTCCGAAATAATCATGGTCATAAACTTCCTTTATCAATTCCTCTTTTTGCATATCAACAAATGCAATATGATTTCCATCTGACTGAACTACCGCATACTGATCATTGTTACTGACCG
>JALOMX010000128.1 GCA_025455245.1 Chitinophagaceae bacterium | reverse complement strand
GAATCTTTAGGCCTGATCATTTTTACATTATGCCTTACCGGTACTTTCCAATCGGAATTTGATATCATGTACTGGAAAATAGCCACCATGGTAGTATGCATCCGGTTTGTTTCTTCCGAACCAATTTTTTCTTCATCGCCCACCTCCTTGCTTTCGTTGCGTTTGGCAAGGTCATCTACATCTTCCAGGATAAAACCATATTGCTTATAGGATTTTATGGAATCGCTGTTATCATCAAAATTGAACCGGACAATCCTTGCCCTGAAACTTTTTTCTGTAAACAATTGAAACAATCTGTAAACAAGATATTCCCTTACTACCCATTGTTCATCATCCGTTCCCCATTCACAGGGTACTACCACTTTCAATTCTTTCAGGTTTTTCAGTTTTGATGTATCGCTCTTATCTCCGAAATCAAAGGTCATGGATGCAAATGAGCAATTCGCACGCCTGAAATTTCCCCGTAATTTTACCTTGATGGGAACCTTTACAGTACCGGAAGAATCAAGATTGAAAAAGGTAATATCTGCCGGTTGATAGACCGGTTCCTTTTTTTGATTAATCAGGGTTTTATAATTAGTGGTGAGGGTGACATGTAATAAAGCGGTATCTTCAAAGAATTGCTTTCTGCTTACAATTTTTTGTGCACCAGCCCATCCTCCCGTCCATAGGAAGAAAATCAATAATGCGTATGGTTTCATAAAGGTCATTTTTACTTATCAATCAGTTCCGTTATGACTTCGCCTATAGATCCGCTTGGTTCCTGTATTCCCAAAATAGCCGAAAGGGTTGGAGCAATGTCTGTAATGAACGTTTTACGATAAATGCTTCCGGGATTAATTTTTGCACCATACCACAACAATGGGATGCGTGTATCATAATTATAGCCGGTACCATGCGTTGTTCCACCACTCATGGAACCTTCAATAAATCCGGACTTATAAATTAGCTGAATATGTCCCGACCTTACCGGATAGTATCCGTTTTTAATCTGATCTTCCATTGCATCAGGAAGAGAAGCCCACCCAAGGTCTTCAAGCCGAACCGCCCGAAGAATACCCGGCTGTTTTTCAAGCCATGCTATGGCTGCTTCCGAAACATCTGAAATACTTACTTTCTTTACTTTTTTAATCAGGTCTATATTCAGGATGACCTGAAGGTTATTGATACCTTTTGAAAACTGATCTATGCCAAAGCTTTGTTTCAAAGCTTCATTCAATCCATTGTTAAGCAATTTATCTTCAATATTTCCTGCCGGCAACTTTACATTTTTTGCAACTGTTGGCACTGGCGCTACCCCGTGATCGCTGGTTATGAATACAAGCCATTCATCCTTTCCAATCTGTTTGTCGAGAAAATCAAAAAACTGTCCTAATTCAATATCCAATCTAAGGAATGCATCCTCAAGTTCTTTCGATACGGGCCCAAAAGCATGTCCGATATAATCGGTAGAAGAATAGCTGATGGCAAGCATATCGGTAATGGTATCAGCGCCAAGTTTTTCGCCCAAGATAGCAGCTTTTGCAAATTCGGTGGTAAGGGTATTTCCCTGCGGAATGGCGGGTAGTATTCCATAGTTTTCACCTGCATATCTTTTCAGGTTTACGGGAAACCTGCGTGATGGCGTACCAAAAGGTTGTGCTGCCGGCCGGAGATTCGGCATTGAACTGAGCAGGTAACTTTCTTCTTTATACAAAAGATGCCAATCGAGTTTGTAAAGGCTGTCAACTTTTTCGGTTGTCCTGAAATTTGTAACCCATGAAGGCAGTTCATCCATATAATAAGTCGAGGTGATCCATTTTCCTTCCTCACTATCATACCAATAAGCAGCATCTGCACTGTGGCCGGCCGCTAAAATGCCGCCCCTGTCTTTCAGGGCTATCCCAATGGATTTGTTTTTAAAACTGGTGGCTATTTTCAACTGATCCGCAATGGTTGTAGTCAGTAAATTTACAGGGCTCATATGTCCGAGATCTGTGCTGCTGCCCACAGTTTTAACGCTGTCATCGCCTGTACAGTAGGAATAACCCTGCAATGTATTATCCCACCAACTATTCCCGGTAATCCCATGAATGGCCGGAAATGTCCCTGTAAAAATGGAAGCATGTCCACTGGCTGTATAACTTGGCAAATAGTTTATGTAGGTGCTATTGCATGAAAATCCTCCTTGCATAAGGCGGTTGAATGCGCCTAATGTGTGCCACCTGTTCTTAAATCTTTCAAGGTAATCCCATCGCATCTGATCAATAACAATACCTACTACCAAACGGGGCCGCTTTTGTGCTTCAGCAAAACTTGCAATGAATGCCAAAGCCAAAATAATGGATGATCGGATGATCAAATTTCTGTCGCTACTCATTTATTCAGGTTGATTATCGAGTAATTTATTGGGCTAAAATTAACTTTAATATCATTTCAGAAAAAGTATAACGCTGGAATAATGCTCATATTCAAAAATCTATTTTTTCCGTACATTGTCTATAAACAGATATTTTACCTGCTTTTCAGATTTTATCAATTCGAAAAACTCATTCATATAATCCATCATCTGACCCTTGTGATTCTTGTTCAGCAATCCAAAATCCCGAATTACTTTTTGTAATGTGTCCTTTTTCTGTTGCATTATTTCAAGGACCAGATTGATTTCTTCCATGGTACGGGAAAAGCCAAGATAATACCTCTCCTGAACCGAAGTAATGGGAAGCCCCTCATAAGGAACAGCGTAAGATGTATTTACGATTCCTGCATAATCAAAATCATAAGGAATCAGATAGGGCGCAGCTTGTATGGAGTCGGCAGCCCTGAACAATTTTACATTGTGATAATTTGGAACCGACCAATCGGTGTTGCCAATCATAAATTGAAACATATTGACAAGGGTTGTTTTTGCCCGGTTGGTTTGTTCCGTAAAAATTTTTGCTTCTTTAAACTCTTCAAACTTCAGTCTTTTTGCCAAATCATCAGCAGGCTCAATGGCAAAGGCATAATTGGTTATTGGCTTTAATCTATTTTTTTCATCAATCAGGGTAAGCTCAATAAGCCTGACCCTGAAACTCAGGTCTGTTATTGCATTATACATTTTGTAAACAATGAACTCTTTTAAAATCCATTGTTCAGATTCCCTGTTGAAATTACAGGGCGCTACCCATTTTATTTCGCCAAGGTTCTGCAATCTTGAGGGGGTTCCCTTTATGCTGAAATCAATCATCAGGGCTGCCAACAGGCACTGATCCTTTCGTGCATTACCCCGCTGTTTGATCTTAACATTTTCGGTAATATCACCGGAAGAATCTGCATTGTGCCACGTAAAAGCAGCAGGCTGAAAAACGGGCTTGGATTTGTTTTTCTGAAGATTCTTGATATCGGTTTTAACCGACACCTTAATAATGGTAGTATCCTTAAAGAAATTTTTGGTGCTTTGAATTTTTTGAGCACCTGCAAATAAAGGAAAAACAAAAAGGAATACTTGAAGGAGAATTTGGCCGGAACGTTTCTTCATGCAGGCTTTGTTTGGGGAAAAATGATATGATTGATTTTAATTGGCTTAGCAAGTTAACAAACATTTGTTTTAAAGAAAATATTTGATTGAAAACCTGTTTTGTTTCCTATCATTCAGGTTTACAAAAAAGCTTTGCAAAACAGTACTTAACCCAGCATTTTTATTTCTCAAGAAACAAAAAAATGTAATTCACCTACACCACCGGACACCCGGGAATAAATGAATAGTATCCGCATAAAAAAAGGAAAGTACCCGAACGGTATTTTCCTTTTTTTACCTTATGAAAAACAAAGGCTCCATCAATCCAATGTAATCAATCCCAAACCGGATGAATGCAATTTGTGATGAAGTAAATTATTAAAGACTGATTCCAAATCGTTCCGCGATTTGTTTCAGGTCATTTACTACAGGCTCAAGCAGCGGAATCCCTTGCTTCATCCTGATTTCTTCAAATTCCCTTTCAGGATCTCCGGGAATAAGAACAGGTTGGTCAGGAGAAACGGGTTTGGCTTGACGAAACCTATTGATCCAGTTGTCCATATGCAGTTTAAATTCCTCTGCTGGCCTGAATGCATCTATTCTCATTGCACCAAAAAAATGGCCGAGGCCTTCTCCGGGCATATTGGCAGGCATGGGTACATATGCGGGAAAGGGCGGTGCCCATGGACCATAACTTGCACCACTCAGCACAGCGCTGAATATATCAACAATACTTCCCAAGGCATAACCTTTATGGCTGCTATGCTCGCGATCGCTTCCCAACGGCAAAAGCGCACCACCCTCTTTCAGGATATTGGCATCCGTCGTTTCTCCACCATCAGGAGTTTGCCCCCAACCAACCGGCATCGGAGCCCCTTTTCTTTGCAAAATCTCAAGCTTACCATTGGCAGCAGTAGTGGTTGCAAAATCGGCCACAAAAGGAGGTTGCTCTCCTGCAGGAATGGCTACACAAATCGGGTTGGTACCAAGCATTCTTTCGGTAGAAAATGTGGGTGCTACAAGCGCCGATGCATTGGTCATAGATATCCCGATCATGTCCTTTTCGAGGGCCATCATGGCATGATATCCCGCAATGCCATAATGGTTGCTGTTTTTTACACTCACCCATCCTGTACCGCAGGCCTCGGCCTTTTCAATGGCAATTTTCATGGCAAAGGGTGCCACAACCAATCCAAGACCTTTATCACCATCCACCACTGCGGTGGAAGGGGTTTCGTGAATAACTTTTATTGCGGGTTTGGGATTAACCCTTTCAGCATCCCAAAGCCTGATGTAACCACTTAAACGAGCAATACCATGACTGTCAATACCACGCAGGTCGGCACTCAGTAAAACCCTGGCTGCAAGGGAAGCATGTTCATTACTGCAGCCAATGTTTATAAATACCGAATACGTAAAATCAAAAAGTCTTTTGTAAGAAAAAATCATATTACTTAATCAAGCAATATAATGGAAGATTTCTGTCCGTTGATACTAACCATTTCAATATCAAAAACCAGTTCTTTACCTGCAAGCATATGGTTTGCATCAAGAACAACAGCCTCTTCTGTTATTTCATGAACCGTAACCGGAAAAGGACGTCCATCCTGTGTACGCATGGTTAATTGCATACCCACTTCAACTTTCAGGTCATCCGGAAGATTTTCCTTCGGATAGGCAATGGTATTTTCCTCGTGCCATTCGCCATAGGCATCTTCCGGAGCAATATTGATGGTTTTTTTATCGCCGATTGCCATTCCGACCACGCCGGCATCAAAGCCCGCAATCATTTGACCTGCGCCAACGGTAAACTGAAGGGGTTCCCGGCCCTGAGAACTGTCAAATTGCTCACCGGTGGTAAGGCGACCTGTATAATGAACCTCTACTACATCGCCATTTTGTACACTTGCCATAAATTTTATTTTATTGAGCGTGCAAGGTAAAGGGAAAGTGGAAAGAACCATCAATATTTCGCGAAATTGACACACCTTTGACAGCTTACCAATCAGCCACTATGAAATTTTTATCCATTTTCGTCTTTCTTTTGGGCAGCTTTTATGCAGGATTTTCTACAGATCCGGATTTGTTTAACCGTCAACAGAATTCAACAGCTAAAGTAAGGCCGGGGGCAGAGCGAATCAGCGTTTATCTTCCCATGTTGAAGGGAAAAAAGGTGGGAATTTTTGCAAATCATACTTCGTTGGTTGGGAATACACACCTTGTAGATACCCTTCTTTCCTCAGGGGTTGCCATTGAATTGATTTTTGCACCTGAACATGGCTTCAGGGGTGAAGCAGATGCCGGCGAGAAAGTCGGAAATTCCAAAGATCCCAAAACAGGTATTGAGATTATTTCACTTTACGGATCGAAAAGAAGACCATCCCTTGAAGAATTGAAGAGGGTTGATATTTTGATTTTTGATATTCAGGATGTAGGCCTCAGATATTACACTTACATTTCTTCACTTGAAGAATTTATGAACGCGGCTTTTGAAAATGCCAAACCCTTGCTTGTTTTGGACAGGCCCAATCCAAATGGCTTTTATGTGGATGGTCCCGTTCTGGAAAAGCCTTTTAAAAGTTTTGTTGGCATGCAGCCTGTTCCGGTGGTATATGGGATGACTATCGGAGAATACGGAATGATGCTTGCAGGCGAAAAATGGCAATGCATACATGGAATCGGTGAGAAATGCAAAGCAAACGGCGGACACTCCCTTCCATTTTTTGGTCATAAAATGTGAGGGTTATACCCATAATACTGCCTATCAGTTGCCGGTTGCACCTTCTCCCAACCTTCCCAACATGCAAAGCATTTATTTATACAGTTCCACCTGTTATTTTGAAGGAACTGATGTAAGCCTTGGCAGGGGAACGGACAAGCCCTTTCAATTGTACGGCCACCCTTCGATGCCAAAAGACCTTTTTAGTTTTACTCCCCGAAGTGTACCCGGAGCAAAGAATCCCCCCCAATTGAATAAAACCTGTTACGGCAGGGATTTAAGCGGTGAAAAAATAGATATTACAAAACCGGAATGGAGAAAAATCAGGCTTGAATACCTGATCGATGCATACAATTTGTTTCCCGACAAATCAAAGTTTTTCCTCAAGCCAAACAGAGAAAATATTCAACCGCAGGATTATTTTTTTAACAAGCTAACGGGTAATGGCTTGCTGATGGAACAAATCATAATGGGATTGAGTGAAGATGAAATCCGTAAGACATGGCAACCCGGACTAACCGCTTTTAAAGTCATCAGGAAAAAATATCTGCTGTATGAAGACTTTGAATAAAATGTCTGCAAGAAAAAACATCAGGACAAACCAACGTCAAGAATCATCATTACCAGAAAACCACCCATAAAAGCAAGTACAGAACGGTCTGTATACTTGTCACGCTGTGTTTCCGGAATAACTTCTTCTACAACCACATAAATCATTGCACCGGCTGCAAACGCCAGGGCAAAAGGTAATACAGGCTGCATGTAAATAACAGCTATGGCTCCCAATACCCCTGCTACGGGTTCTACAATAGCCGATAGCTGACCATACCAGAAACTTCTTTTTCGGGACACTCCCAGTCTGCGTAAAGGCATAGACACAGCCACACCTTCCGGAAAATTTTGAATACCGATACCTATTGCCAAAGCAATAGCCCCTGCAAATGAAGCATCGGGGACACCCAATGCAGCAGCCCCAAACAAAACCCCTACGGCAAGGCCTTCGGGAATATTGTGCATGGTAATAGCCAGAATAAGTAAAGTTGTTTTATGTAAATGTGTTTTTACTCCTTCGCGTTCTTCAAGTTTGAAATTCAAATGAAGGTGCGGCATGTAATTATCCAATGCATACAGAAATAATGCACCACCCAGAAAGCCTACGGCCGCCGGCAACCATTTGGCATTCGGATACATGGTCTCACTCATGTCAATACTTGGTGCTAGCAAACTCCAAAAGCTTGCCGCAACCATCACTCCCCCTGTAAATCCAAGCATCGGATCGAGTACGGAACGGTTTAATGTCTTAAAGAAAAATACCAGGCTTGCCCCTGCCGCTGTAACCAGCCATGTAAATGTTGTTGCCAGAAAAGCGGACCAAACAGGTCCTATATCAGATAAAAATTTAATTAAGTTTTCCATAATTCATCAGGGAGTAATAAGTATGTAGCGTGCTAATCTGTATGACAATGAAACATTTTGCTGATCATTAATGATAATATCAAGCGATTGATCAAAATCAAACTTGTTTAAAACTTCGATCCTGTCTCCAAGCGATAGATTTTTATGCCTGAGCATATCCATCAGTTCCGGCGTTTGTAATCCCACCGATGCAAACAAAACCTTTTCACCCGAAACTGCATCTGTAAGCATACGGTAATTGGTTGAAGCAATTTTTCCCTCGCGATCGGGTATCGGATCGCCATGCGGGTCAAATGCAGGCCTTCCCAAAAATTCATCAAGTTTTTCAATAAGCAGCGGGTGCTGAACATGCTCTAATTCTTCTGCTATTTCATGAACTTTATCCCACTCAAACCCAATAGTATTAACGAGGAAAAATTCCCATAATCTGTGCCTGCGAATAATATTAAGAGCGACCTTTCTTCCTGTTGGGGTCAGTTTTACCCCATAGTAGGGTTCATAATCGAGCAGTTCTTTTGCCTTAAGTTTTTTGAGCATATCGGTTACGGAAGCAGGCTTGGTTTGCATTTTTTCTGCCAATGCATTGGTTGAAACCGACCTGGAACTGGTTTGCAGGTGATATATTGCCTTGATATAATTTTCCTCCGATGGAGAGAACATTTTAAAAATTTTTAGACAAAGCTAAATTATTATTTAGAACCCCAAAAATATATTTGGCAATGAATGCTGTAGTTTATAAACATTAAGAAACAATAGTGTGTAAACTATACACTTTCTGAAACTTAAAACCCCTATCTTGCGCCCCACAAATTTTTTAAAACCATGTCATTTAATGAATATAAAGTACCCTATGCTGTTGCGGACAGGTATAGTAAAAAAGTGGCCTATTTCAGCATGGAGTTTGCCATTCACCAACCCTTAAAAATTTATAGCGGCGGTTTAGGTTTCTTGTCAGGATCGCATTTGAGGAGTGCTTATGAGTTAAGGCAAAACCTGATTGGTATCGGCATCCTTTGGAAGTACGGGTATTATGATCAGGCACGTAATCAGGATCAGACTTTACAGGTTCAGTGGAACGAAAAAGTGTATAATTTTCTTGAAGATACCGGAATTAAATTTCAGATTCCCATTCATGATCACCCTGTTTGGGTAAAGGCCTGGTACCTGAAGCCTGAGACATTTAATACTGCTCCCTTATTCCTGCTGAGTACCGACCTGCCGGAGAATGATTATGTTTCACAAACTATTTGCCACAGGCTTTATGATGCGAATGTGGCTACCAAAGTAGCACAGTTTATTTTACTGGGAATTGGCGGTGCAAGGCTTATTGATGAATTGGGTTTTAACCCCGAGGTTTATCATTTAAACGAAGCCCATGCGGTAAGCAGTGTTTTTTATTTGTACCGTAAATATGGTAGTATAAACGAAATCAAAAAGCGTTTGGTTTTTACTACCCATACACCTGAGGAAGCAGGAAATGAGAAGCATGACATTTACCTGTGTGAAAAGATGAGCTATTTCTATGGACTTCCCCTTTCAACCGTGCGTGAATTGACAGGCATAAAAGATGATCAGTTTAACCATTCCCTGGTAGCGCTCAGGTTTGCACGCATAGCAAATGGTGTTTCACAACTTCATGGTGAGGTAAGCCGCAAAATGTGGAGTCATTATGATGATGTTGCAGAAATCAAGGCGATTACCAATGCTCAAAACTGGAATTACTGGGCCGATAAGCAGATGTACCGCTTTATGGAGGAAGGTAACGATGCAGGGTTTGACGACAGAAAGCGTTACCTGAAACGCAGGGCTTTTGATATTGTTGCCGATCAAACCGGAAAATTGTTTGATCCCGGGGTACTCACCGTTGTTTGGGCCCGCAGGTTTGCAGGATACAAACGCGCTGAACTGATATCCCGCGACCGTAACCGGTTTGAAGCTTTGCTGAACAATACAAAATATCCCATTCAGTTTATCTGGGCAGG
>JALOMX010000127.1 GCA_025455245.1 Chitinophagaceae bacterium | reverse complement strand
GGTGAAATACAGGAAATGGGTGAAGTTTACCAATTCAGCGATTTAAGCATGGGTTGGTGTATAAATTGCCACCGTGAAACCAAGGTTCAGTTTGCAGAGAATGGGTTTTACAGCATTTATGAAAAGTTCCATGAGGACATGAAAAATGGTAAGCTCGACAGTGTGACCGTTGAAAAGATTGGCGGCACAGAATGTCAGAAATGCCATTATTAATAAGATGATACATGCTTTTCCGAACGAAAAAGTATAATTAAGGTATCACTGTTTTCAGATTTCAAATTTTCAATTTTACAATCATATCATGAGTAAAAGCACGATTTGGCAAAGTTTTGGACAGCGTAATCAAACTGAGGCTTTCGAGGAGTTGGGTCAGGACGAGTTTCGCGAAGACCTTCCTATGGAACTCGACGATAAAGGCATACTGGATGCCAAAACTCCACGCCGCGATTTTCTCAAGTATCTTGGATTCAGCACAGCTGCGGCTTCGCTGGCTGCAAGCTGCGAAATGCCTGTTAAGACTGCCATTCCTTTTGTAAACAAGCCTGATAATGTTGTGCCCGGAGTGGCAAATTATTATGCAACTACCTTTACACAGGATGGTGATGTTCTGAGCGTAATTGCCAAAGTGCGCGATGGTCGCCCCATCAAGATTGAAGGAAATGATATGAGCCCTATTACACAGGGTGGAACAAGTGCAAGGGCACAGGCCTCTGTACTTGACCTTTATGATACAAGGCGTCTTCGTTTCCCTGCTCAGATTGTGGATGGCAAAACTCAGGAAATACCCACATTCGAAGCTTTCGATAAAACCATAAATGAAAAGCTTGCTTCACTCGGTGGAGCTCCGGTAGTAATTTTAACTTCTACCATTACTTCTCCTTCCACTAAAAAACTGGTTGGGGAATTTATTGCAAAATATCCCGGCAGCCGCCATGTAACCTACGATGCAGTAAGTTACAGTGGTATGCTTCTGGCAAATGAAGCTACGTTTGGCAACCGTGCCATTCCTTCATATCATTTTGATAACGCAAAGGTTATTGTAAGCCTTGGCGCAGATTTTCTGGGTACATGGCTTAGCCCCGTAGAATTTTCCAAACAATATTCGAAGGGAAGGAAAATCAATGAAGAAAAGGTTGAACTCAGCAAGCACTATCAGTTCGAGAGCATATTGAGCATGACAGGCGCCAATGCTGATGAGCGTTTTACGCACAAACCTTCGCAGGAGGGTGTGGTTGCGGCAGCGTTATACAACCTGGTTACTGGTGCCGGTGCTTCTGGTGTTGACGAAAAATTGAAAGCAGGGCTTGAAAAGGTGGCCAAAGACCTGAAGGCTGCCAATGGCGAAGCCCTTGTGGTGAGCGGCAGCAATAATACCAATGTTCAGATCCTTGTAAATGCCATTAACAGTGCCATAGGTGCTTACGGAAAAACCATCAACTGGTCGGTTACAAGCAATTACAAGCAAGGTGTTGATGGCGACATGGCCCAATTGGTAGCTGATATGAACGCAGGTTCTGTTGGCGCACTTTTTATCCTGGATGCGAATCCGTCTTATGATTATCCCGCTGCCGGAAAATTCAATGAGGGACTTAAAAAGGTAAAACTATCCATTTCTTTTAATGCAAAGCTTGATGAAACTACTCAGCTTTGCCAATACAGCCTTCCCAACAATCACTACCTCGAAAGCTGGGGCGATGCCGAAGCTAAATCAGGGTATCAATCATTCATTCAACCTACAATACACCCGCTGTTCAAAACCCGTCAGTGGCAGGACAGCCTCCTAAAGTGGAGTGGAAGCACGAAAGATTATGCAACCTACCTGAAGGAATACTGGATGGAACAGGTAGGAAGTATTGAAAACTGGGATGCTGCCCTGAGGGTGGGTGTCCGTTATCCCGGCGAAGTTTCTGTAAGTGCAGGAAGTTTCAATGGCGCGGCCGTTTCTGCTGCTCTGTCAGCTTGTTCTGTTGCTCCGCAGGCCGGAAAGTGGGAAGTGGTCCTTTATCAGAAAGTAGGTATCGGTACCGGTTCTCAGGCAAGTAATCCATGGCTTCAGGAACTTCCTGATCCGGTGACGAAAGCAACATGGGATAATTATGCCATGATTTCTGCAGCCGCAGCCAATGAGTTGTTTGGAATTGATATCCGTAAAAACGGCGATTCTGATTCTTATGAAGTGAATCCAGGAAAGCCCGTTATAAAAATTAAGGCAAATGGTCAGGAACTTGAACTGCCTATCCTGATTATTCCCGGCACAGAAAAAAATACCATTGGTATTGCCCTTGGATATGGCCGCCATAATAAGGTTGGTATTGCCGTTAGGGGTGTAGGGAAAAATGTTTATCCATTGGCTTCCGTCTCTGCTTCGGGAAACCGGGTGTATATGGTTGCAAATGCCGAGGTTGAAAAAACAGGCGAAAAATATGAGGTAGCTCAGAATCAGGTTTATAACTATTATATTGATTCACTGGGTGTAAAGAGGGTAGAGGTGGTGAAAGAAACTTCACTTGCAAGTTTCAAAGCCAATCCTGAGAAGTTCAAGCATGAGAGGGATCACCTTTTTGAAGATTATGCAAAAAAGAGTGGTGACTACAGAAATGAAGGTTCTCTTTATGACCCGCGCCTGAATGATCGTCCCGGTATTCATTGGGGGATGAGCATCGACCTGAATACCTGTACGGGTTGCGGAGCTTGTGTGGTGGCTTGTAATGCCGAAAATAATATTCCTGTAGTAGGCAAGAAAGAGGTAATGCGGGGTCATGAAATGCATTGGCTTCGTATTGACCGCTATTATGTAAATAAGCCCGGTGGCGATCCTGATGATCTCGCCGATGTGGTTTTCATGCCCATGATGTGTCAGCATTGTGATAACGCTCCTTGTGAAAACGTTTGTCCGGTGGCTGCAACAAACCATAGCAGTGAAGGTCTTAACCAGATGACCTATAACCGTTGTATCGGTACCCGTTACTGCGCCAACAACTGTCCATATAAGGTTCGTCGTTTTAACTGGGCTGATTATACAGGTGCCGATAGCTTCAGCGACAATCAGGTTGGGATTATCAGTAAGGTTACCCTCGACATGAATGATGACCTTACAAGGATGGTACTGAATCCTGATGTTACAGTTCGCAGTCGTGGTGTTATTGAGAAATGCTCATTCTGTGTACAGCGTTTACAGGAAGGAAAACTTACCGCCAAGAAGGAAGGTCGTCCGGTGAAGGATGGTGAAGTGAAAACTGCCTGTCAGTCAGCTTGTCCTACCAATGCCATTGTTTTTGGTGACGCTAACGACAAGGAAAGTATGCTGACCAAAAGCCGTGAGCACAGTCCTTTAAGAATGTATTATGCACTGGAGCAGATACACGTATTGCCCAATGTAAACTATTTGGCAAAGATCCGTAATACCGATGAGGTTGAGGAGCATGCAGGCCACGGCCATGCAGAAGAGGCGGCTCACGGATAATTAGCGAGGTAAGTAAGGGAAACCTTAACAGACAAAAAATCTTAAAGAAAAATAATTACCGGAGGTTTATTTCGGCCACCGGAAAGATCAAACAGAATACCAAATGTCAGTATTAAAGTACGAAAGCGCCGTCAGGGCCCCATTGGTGGATGGACATAAAACCTACCATCAGGTTACGGAGGATATCATTCGTCCTATTGAAGCCGCTCCTTCCCGTTTGTGGAAGATTGGTTTTGGTATTTCGGTAGCGTTGCTGCTTTTTGGCGTGTACAGCGTTTACCGTGAAGTTACTTATGGAATCGGTCAGTGGAACCTGAACAAGACCATCGGATGGGGTTGGGACATTACCAATTTCGTTTGGTGGGTTGGTATTGGTCACGCGGGTACCCTCATTTCGGCCATCCTTTTACTTTTCCGTCAGGGATGGAGAACCGGTGTAAACCGTGCTGCTGAGGCCATGACAATTTTTGCGGTAATGTGTGCCGGTCAGTTCCCTATTTTCCACATGGGTCGTGTTTGGATGGCCTTCTTTGTATTGCCTTATCCAAATAGCCGCGGTCCTCTGTGGGTTAATTTCTCTTCGCCGTTGCTTTGGGACGTATTCGCCATTTCTACTTACTTCACAGTGTCTTTGCTTTTCTGGTATGCAGGTCTTCTTCCGGATCTGGCTACTGTTAGGGATCGTGCTATCGTAAAATGGAGAAAACGTTTGTATGGCGTATTATCTTTCGGATGGACCGGCAGTACCAAGCACTGGCAGCGTCATGAAAGCCTTTCCCTTGTTTTGGCAGGCCTTTCAACGCCCCTTGTACTTTCTGTACACACCATCGTATCCTTTGACTTTGCTACCTCTGTGATTCCGGGATGGCACACCACTATCTTCCCTCCCTACTTCGTTGCGGGTGCCATCTTTTCAGGCTTTGCCATGGTGCAAACCCTCATGATCATCGTAAGAAAAGTGTTGAACCTGCAGGATTACATTACGCTTGAGCATATCGAGGTAATGAATAAGGTAATCGTGTTAACAGGTTCTATTGTTGGTGTTGCATATCTGACTGAACTTTTCATGGCATGGTATAGTCAGAACCCTTATGAAGGATATGCCTTTTTCTATAGCCGTGCAAATCTGTTGAGCCCCTACGGATGGAGTTACTGGGGTATGATGGCCTGTAACGTGATCAGCCCGCAGATTTTCTGGTTTAAAAAACTTCGCCGGAATATTACCGTTACCTTCTTTATGAGTGTGATTGTGAACGTGGGAATGTGGTTTGAGCGTTTCGTAATTATCGTTACTTCTCTTTACCGTGACTACGTTCCGAGCAGCTGGTCGGCATATTACAGTCCTACTATCTGGGAAATTGGTTTTTACCTCGGTACTTTTGGTTTATTCTTTACGTGTTTCTTCCTTTTTGCCAAGTGGTTCCCGGTTATTGCTGTTGCTGAAATCAAACATATCCTGAAAAAGAGCGGTGAAAGCTGGAAGCAGGAACAAGGTGTGCTGGAAGATAAAAAGGTTGATGAGTTTGAGGAAGTAATGCACCATTAAGAATAACGAATAAGGAATAAAGAATAAGAAATAATAAAGAATTAGGTGGATAGGATAGAGTTTTTGGATCGGGCGTTTTATTTCAGCTTTGTTTTTTGGAATCTGGAACCTGTCCGCTGAGAGTCAATATTCGATCTTGGAATTTGGAATTTGATTATTTGGAATTTATACCAATACTATGGATGTAAGAAAATTTGTTGTAGGCCTTTTCGATGATGAAAAAGTGCTTTTTCCTGCAGTGAAAAAGGTCCGTAAATCAGGGTTTAAAATACACGACGTGTACACGCCGTTTCCTGTTCATGGCCTTGATCAGGCGATGGGTTTGCGTGAAACGAGCCTGCATACAGCCGGGTTTATTTATGGCATCACCGGAACTACCATTGCACTCAGTTTTATGAGTTGGGTATTTACCAGCAGTTGGCCGTTGAATATCGGAGGTAAGCCTCATTTACCCCTGCCGGCATTTATTCCGGTTACTTTTGAGTTTACCGTATTGTGCGCAGCCGTAGGGATGGTACTCACATTCTGTTATCTCTGCCAATTGGCTCCATTTGTAAAAAAGCACCATTTTCATCCCCGTGCAACTGATGATAAATTTGTAATGGTCATTGAATGTACAAGCGCTCTTACCGAGGCCGATGCTACGGCATTACTGAATCAGGTTGGAGCCCATGAAGTACATACCCAGGTTGCCGAAGCCGGATGGTGGCTTGGCACTTACGATAAGCAGCAGCGTCTTTACGATGAATCAGATATAGTGGTTGCCGCGCATTGAGAATGATTGAACATAAATGCATTTTGAAAAACAGCAAGATGACTAATAAATCAGTAATAGCAGGAATGATTGCGGGTGTTGCTTTGCTTGCATCCTGCGGACAGGAAACCAAGCGTACTCCCGGCAAGATTTATATGCCGGATATGGCATACAGCAGGGCCTACGAAACCTTTGCCGATCATAGTAATCTCGAGGCTAAGGGTATTTCATACAACAATCAGCCTGTTGCCGGTACAGTGGCCCGTTCTCAGGATTATGTATATCATATACCAATGGATTCTGCAGGTCAGGAAACACAATATCAGGCTTCTGCTGCAGTACAAAATCCTGTTCAGATGCTTACCGATGCTGAAATGGAAGAGGCAAAAAGGCTTTATCTGGTAAACTGTGGTATTTGCCATGGATCCAAGCTCGATGGTAACGGCCCTCTCTGGAAAGATGGAAATGGTCCATATCCTGCAAAGCCTGCTACT
>JALOMX010000126.1 GCA_025455245.1 Chitinophagaceae bacterium | reverse complement strand
ATTTTGACAAGGTTGGCGCCTCCTTTCAATCCAAATTTTAAAAATTGCGCCTGTGCGCCTGCCGAAAGCAATAAAAAAAAGGCAATGATTGTGTGGTTTCGCATAAAAAATGAATTTCACATTAGAACGAAGGGACTTAAAAAGGATTATCCGGTGATTGTTAGTATTTCGCAAAATGAAATGCCCACATAATGATAGACACCCGACATAAAGGAACGCAAGAAATCCAACTTGTTGATCTAAGCCGTTTCCTCAATTGCTGCAAACTGCAAAACATCCGGTATGGGTTATACCAGATCGATACAGGTAATTTCAGGAAGGATACCTACCCTGCCCGGATAACCAATAAACCCGAATCCCCTGTTTACATACAACTTTTGGTTTTGGTTTTCATAAAGGCCTGCCCATTGCTTGTACATCCATTGAACCGGACTCCATTTAAGCCAGGGCAGTTCCACCCCAAACTGCATGCCATGGGTATGGCCACTCAAGGTTAGATCAATATCCGGGTAGTCAGGTACAACTTCCGAATCCCAATGGCTGGGATCGTGGCTCATGAGTATCTTAAAAGGCGCTGCTGTTGAATCTGCATAAGCCTTTTGCAGGTTACCGTATGAATGAAAGCGTGATTTGCCGCTGATATTTTGCACCCCGATCAGTCCCATTTTTTCTCCTTCTTTTTCCAAAATAACGGACTCGTCCATCAGCAATCTCCACCCCATTTTTTGATGAATTCCGATCAGTTTATCAAGGTTTTGTTGTTTTGCCTCCTGAGTGCCCCACGAAACATAATCTCCGTAATCGTGGTTACCTAAAGTGCTGTAAACTCCCATAGGGGCCTTAAGCCGGCTGAAAATACCGGTGAATGGCTCCATTTCGTCGGCACGGTCATTTACAAGGTCGCCGGTAAAAAGGATCAGGTCCGGCTTCAGGGCGTTGATCGACTCCACCCCTTTGATCACCTCCTCTTTGTCCACAAAACTCCCACTGTGAATATCACTTATCTGCACAATGCGCATTCCCTTAAAGGCAGCAGGCAAATTGGAAAAACTCAGCTTCAGGCGATGGATCTTGTAATTGTGCTGATTTTTGAACCCATACAGCAATGTCCCAAAGATGGTGCCGCCCACACCAAGCCCCAACCAAATTAAAAAAGCGCTGCGGGAAATGGTATGATCACCGGTTCCGGAAACGTTATTTGCAACCTGACTTCCTGTAAAAAAAGAAGCTCCCCACTGAACAAGCCTTCGCAGATCATCAATAATAAAAAATGATACAGACAGCAGCTTTGCAATCAGGATTCCGATCATTACCGCAAGCGGGTAGATACGCCATGCCGGAGAAGATACCTGATTTCGGAGGTAAGGGGCAAAAAAGATTACGGCAAGTGTCGCAGCACTTAATGCCCAATACAAAAAATAAATACCCTTTTTCCAACCGGGGTTAAGCGAGGAGCTAACCGTTTTTATTGCCTGAAAGATATAAATGTCGAGTAGCAATAAAAAAGTAATAAAAAGTATCAGTTGTACCATAATTCTCGTCATGTTAATTACTTGCTTTTAAAATGCGGCCGCCAAGCTTCATCTTTGCCATCCCAATCAAAATACGGTTATTTGCAACGCATAAAATTCTTAAAATACCTTTTTGGCATTTAAAAGAGTATAAATGGCAGAAAACTTAAAAATCTATACTATATGAAACTTACATACTACGGGCATTCATGTTTCTCTGTTGAAACAAACGGCACCACTTTGTTGTTCGACCCCTTTGTAACGTACAACGAACTGGCACAGAAGAAAAATATTTCGGCAGAAAACCTTAAGGCTGATTTTATTTTAATCACGCACGGCCATCAGGACCATGTAGCGGACGCTGTTTCCGTAGCAGCCCGCACCGGTGCAACCGTTATTTGCGCATGGGAATTAATGGGATGGTTCAATGCACAAGGCATCAGCAATGTGCATCCAATGAATACCGGCGGAAAAAAGGCGTTCCCATTTGGAACGGTACGTTGCGTGGTAGCACACCACAGCAGCGGGCTCCCGGACGGCTCTTACGGCGGCAACCCGATGGGTTTTGTGGTTACAACCCCTGAGGCCAATTTTTATTACAGCGGCGATACGGCCCTTACCCTCGATATGCAACTGATTCCGCGCTGGACAACTATTGATTTTGCAGTGTTGCCAATTGGCGACAACTTTACCATGGGTGCGGAGGATGCTGCAATGGCTGCCGACATGGTTCAAACCCATAAGGTAATAGGCGTTCATTTTGATACATTTCCATACATTGTAATCGACAAATCTGCCGCCCAAAAAATATTTGTGGATAAACAAATTGAACTGGTACTGCCTGAAATCGGGCAAACCATTGATCTTTAATGTTTGAAATGCCGGTTGATCCGGTTTGTTTTGTTTAATTGGGCATAAAGGAATATTAACCCGGATGGCAAGAATTATAGGAATAGCAAATCAGAAAGGCGGGGTCGGAAAAACAACTACAGCCATTAACCTTGCAGCAAGTCTTGGTGTACTGGAATACAGGACCCTGCTTGTGGATGCAGACCCACAGGCCAACTCCACGACCGGCGTTGGTTTCGACCTTCAAAATATCAATGTCAGTTTATACGATTGCCTGGTAAATCAGGCTGCTGCTGATGAGGTGATTCTCAAAACGGAAATACCCAATCTTGACCTGATTCCTTCGCACATTGACCTTGTAGGGGCTGAAATTGAAATGATCAATTACCCAAACCGGGAAAATGTACTGAAGCAAATTCTGGAGCCGGTAAAGGATAAGTATGACCTCATCATTATAGACTGTTCCCCGTCACTTGGTCTGATTACCGTAAACGCATTGGTAGCGGCACATTCGGTCATCGTTCCGGTTCAAACGGAGTTTTTTGCCCTGGAAGGGCTTGGAAAGCTTTTGAATACCATAAAAATCGTTCAAAGCAGGCTGAACCCATCCCTTCAGATTGAAGGCATTTTAATGACCATGTACGATGCCCGCTTAAGGCTTTGCAATCAGGTGGTCAGTGAGGTGAGAAGGCATTTTGAATCCATTGTTTTTGAAACCATTATTCACCGGAATACCCGCCTCAGCGAGGCTCCGAGTGTTGGCAAACCCGTTATCTTATATGATGCCAACAGCAAGGGTTCAGCTAATTATCTGAACCTGGCAAAAGAGGTTTTGCAAAAAAATAACCTGACAAAAATTTCGGAAAGCGAGCGGTACATTGAAATTGAGGATGATGAATCACATGAGGAAGCTTAATTAAAACTCCCATGGGTTGGCAGCCCCCCCTGCTCTCATCGTCCTGACCGGAGGAAAAAAACTTTTGGTATTTAAATAAGGCGGAATTATTCGGCCCTGAATGACCTGCTAAATAATTCACCAAATGCAATAACCCTTGCTTTTTATTTCCCTTTTGGCTTTGAAGTGCCTACTTTTGCCGCCCCGCATTAACGACAAGCGTGAAGTGACATGAGTAAGAATGATGCCAAAAAAGAAATGATCGGCAAAGGGCTAAGGAGCCTTTTAAGCAATATAGATTCGGACCTGAAAACCAATTCGGGTCACCTGAAAACGGAAATTGTTGAAAAGCAAACCACCTCCAAAAGAATAGCCATCGACCTGATTGATCCTAACCCCAATCAGCCCCGTAGAGATTTTGATGAAAAAGGCCTTGAAGAACTTGCTTCCTCCATCAGGTTGCACGATATCATTCAGCCGTTGACGGTAGTGCACCTTGCCAATGGCCGCTATAAACTCATAGCCGGAGAAAGAAGATACAGGGCTTCAAAAATGGCGGGGCTCAAAGACGTTCCGGTCTATGTCAGGGAAGCCAACGATCAGCAGATACTGGAACTGGCCCTGCTTGAAAACCTGCAGCGTGAGGACCTGAATGCTATCGAAATCTCTCTAAGCTATAAACGAATGATGGATGAGCTCCACTATACCCAGGAAGAGGTTGCTGAACGGATGGGTAAAGAACGGAGCACCGTTGCCAACTATATCCGCTTGCTGAAATTACCCCCTGACATTCAGATAGCGGTAAGAAACGGAAGCATCAGCATGGGACATGCACGTGCACTCATCAATGTTGATCATGTAGAAAAACAGCTTTTCATTTACAAGGAAATTACCGAAAAGGGATTATCGGTACGGCAAACCGAGGACCTCGTTCGAAAACTTTATAAAAGCAACCCGGGTGTTAAACCTGCTGCAAAATCGGCCCTTGCTCCTTCCTATAAAAAAATTGAAGATAATTTAGCTTCGCATTTTGGAACCAAGGTTACGCTAAAGCATTCAAAAAACGGGAGCGGAAGTGTTTCAATTGAATATTACTCCCTTCAGGAATTTAATAAACTGATTGAAATGCTTGGCATCAAAGTGCATTAATTCATTTTTCAAAGGGTGAAAAAATTCTTCTTGTTCCTGATATGTTTACTGCCAACCTTTTGGGCATTTGCCCAGCAGGATAGTATTCCATCAGGAAAGGGGAAAAAGGGAAAAACAGTAGCCCCCCCGGCCGTTTATATACCCAAAGACAGTGCCGCCCTTGCAGACAGTATAAGGAGGGAAAAAACCAGACGGGTTACAAGGCATTCAGCAATTATTCCCGGTTGGGGTCAATTTAATAATCGCCAACCCTGGAAGGCTCCGGTTATTTACGGGGCACTTGGTTTTACAACCTATTTATTTTTCGACAACCTTACTTCATATAAAGATCTCAAACAGGCATATATTGTCAGAACCGATACCATTCCGACCAATGATAACGATATGCCACCTGAATATCAGCCCCTGTCAACAAACTCTATCCGCTTTTACAGGGACGAGTTCCGAAAAAATGTTGATTACAGTGCACTTGCATTTATTATTATGTGGGGGCTAAATGTTGTTGATGCCGCTGTTTTTGCAAACCTTCGGGAATTTGATGTTTCAGATGATATCGGCCTGAAACTGAAAACACCCAATTTCAATCTGGCAACAGGTCAAACCCAACTTGGATTGACTGTACAACTGAAATCGGGCACCAAACCTTTGAAACCGTTACCAGCAAAATAAAATACAAAAGATTGTATGAAAATAGCATTGATCGGTTATGGAAAAATGGGCAAAGCCATTGAAGCCATTGCAATTGAAAGAGGACATGAAATAGTCTTGAAAGTAGGAATAGAGAACCTGGAAGACTTTACCGAGGCCAATTTGAAAAAAGCGGATGTTGCCATAGAGTTTACAGGACCGGAAAGCGCGTTTGAAAACATTAAAAAAATTATGGATGCAGGCGTTTCGGTAGTTAGCGGTTCAACCGGCTGGCTTAACCGATACGATGATGCTGTTGCTTACAATAAAGAAAAAGGCACAGGCTTTTTATATGCAAGCAATTTTAGTTTAGGTGTCAATCTTTTTTTTGCTTTAAATACTTTTCTTGCAAAAATGATGGCTCCTCATAAACAATACAATGCATCCATTACAGAAATTCATCATACGGCCAAACTGGATGCGCCAAGCGGAACTGCCATCACCCTCGCCGAACAATTGATTGAACAACTACCCGGCCTGCACCAATGGATCCAAGAAGAAAACCATGCTCCGGATTCAATTTATATAGAAAGTAAAAGAATTGATCCTGCACCCGGAACACATACCATTCGTTATGTTTCGAAAATTGATACCATTACGATTGAACATGAGGCACATAGCCGGAAGGGATTTGCCCTTGGTGCAGTATTGGCTGCCGAATTTTTGAATAACCGGAAAGGGGAATACTCAATGAAGGATGTATTGCAGATTGGTTATTGAGGTTATCCTTCCATAAAAAAAACGGAACACCGATTATTTCGATGTTCCGTTTTTTTGGGACTCAACTTCTTATTTGAATTCCATCCCGAGATTATACATTACGAAACTCCATATATCTGCTGCTTCATCAATCACCTTACCGGTTGGCTTTCCGGCACCGTGGCCTGCATCTACGTCTATTCGTATAAGAACCGGGTTATTCCCCTGATGACATTCCTGTAACGTTGCAGCAAACTTAAAGCTGTGGGCAGGCACTACCCTGTCATCATGGTCGGCCGTTGTAACAAGTGTTGCCGGATAAGAAACACCCTTTTTCAGATTGTGCAAAGGTGAATATTTATACAGCCATTCAAAGTCCCTGGCATTGTCGCTGCTTCCATATTCTACAACCCATCCAAAGCCCACGGTAAACTTTTGGAAGCGCAGCATATCCATAACCCCAACGGCAGGAAGCGCCACT
>JALOMX010000125.1 GCA_025455245.1 Chitinophagaceae bacterium | reverse complement strand
TCATCGGATAAAATATTGCCTCATTACACCTACGAGGATTATTGCCAATGGGAAGGCAAGTGGGAGTTGATTGAAGGGATACCTTATGCCATGAGTCCTGCACCTGTTCCAAAACACCAATGGGTAGCTTCAAATGTTAATGTAGAATTCGGCTTAGCATTGAAAAACGCAGGTTGCAGAAAATGCAAGGCAAGTCACCCTATCGATTACAAGATTGCTGATGATACGGTCTTACAGCCTGATTTCTTAATTTATTGCGGACAGGCAGGCAAGACATTACTTGACTTCCCTCCAATCCTGATTGCCGAAATCCTTTCACCCTCAACCGCATTAAAAGACAGGCATACCAAATTTCATTTATATGAACAAGCCGGGGTGCGTTATTTGCTGCTGATAAATCCTGATACGGAAATAGTACAGGTGTTTATGCTGAACGAAAGCACCTACCAACTGATGCACGAAGGTCATGCATTTAATTTCAGCTTTCATTTGGAAGAAGGCTGTGATATTTCTATTGATTTCAAGGAAATCTGGTAAATGTCTTTAGCCCAATAGAGCAGCAATACCGTAGAGAATAGTAATCATTAACGTGAAAATGATGGCAAGCAATCGTACGGGCTTTTTAATCAATGAATTCATTGTTTTGGATTTGAGTTCAAATATTATTTTTATTGAACCAACTGAATAAAGCCATACCACAGAATTTGCTCACAAAGGCATTCAAAATGTGTATTTCCTTTGGTAATTTCCATTCTTCCTTTAATCCACCTTATGCCTCCTGCTCAAAATACACTTTGTAAAAATGCTTGCCCTTTTCTTCATCAAATCCCCGCTCGATGAGATCGCGGCGACCATGAATGTATATGTGAAAATTTTTATCTAATTTTAATACACTTTTAAAAACCCTGCCCTGCTTTTTCACTGCGTTCAGGTCTATGTCGAACGATTCGTCCCATTCCACTTGCCTTGCCTGTGCATATTGATCTTTAAACTGTGCAAACTGTTCAATCACTTCCGGATGATGAATAACCTCCTGTGTAAACTCGTTATAGTCAAACTGCTCTTTGGTTTTGAAATAATCAAGGCTGCGTTGCATCAGTTCGATCTGTTCCTGTTTTGTAACTTCGAAATTTTCAGGCATTTCACCCGTTACAAATTCACGGCACAGTTGCAGAAACTGTCCAGTCTGCCTGTATTCATTGGCAATGGGGGTTACCTGCAGAAAATCATTTACCCAATACTGCGCATCATTGCTTTTGTTGGTATTGTCCACCACGCATACGCGATATCCATCGTCGGACTGCGTTTTAAAAACAAGGCATCCTTTATCGAGTTTGTTAATACTAATGCCTTCTTCAGCCGTCACTTCAAGATTCTGTCCATGGGTAAATACTTTTAAAAAAGCATCCTTGGTTTCGCTTTTAAAGATTCCAAGCGCCGTTACAAAATCATTTTCAAAAGGCACTTCCTGCATCAGGGCAACATACAACTCACCTTCCTTGACCCGGGCGTGAGTGCTTTTGTTGTACAAAAACTGAGCGATCAATGCACTGCTTTGGGAAAAATTTTCAGGGTCCTTAAATATCTGCTGAACATAATGGTACACTTCATTCATGCCTACTTCACTCAGGTGGGTAAAGCGGTATTGCTCATGCTCATTAAAGCCATGCAGGAAATATTTTACCAGCATGCTGCGTACAAGTTCATCGTTCAGGGTGAGCGGCATCATACTCAGGCTTAATTGTTCGCCACGGGTGGGGTTGCCTACCCGGTGTACAATTACCTTTTCCAGTTTTACATGTTCTGTTCCGGTCATAAGGCGGCGAAGGTAAAAGATAAAACAGCTATCCGTTCAAGACCTGCTGATGTTCAAAAATTCAATACCTCAAAGTTCTTTTACCACTAAATTTCGCCAGTAAACTTTTATACCGCCTCCATCATGAATCTGCAGGGCGATGCTTCCTTTTCCCTCAGCAATTTTTTCATCGGTTAAAGTGATCATTTGCTTTCCATTTAGCCACGTGGTCACTGTACCATCCTTTACATGGATCTTCATCTTGTTCCATTCACCATATTTCAGATGCTTTTCATTTTCCTCCAAAGGTTTTATCAGCCAACCCCTTCCATATGATTCGTAAATGCCGCCGGTATGCAGGCCGGGAGGCGCCACTTCTACCTGCCATCCGGTAATTTTGGTACCTTCAATGGTGCTGCGGAAAAACACACCACTGTTGCCTTCCGCTTCCTGTTTAAACTCAAGGGTAAGTTCAAAATCTTTGTATTGCCTATCTGTACCAAGGTATCCATATTGTTTATCGGGACCGCTTTCCGAGATCAACAGCCCGTTCTCCACATACCATTTTTCAGTTCCATACACTGTCCACCCGGAAAGATCCTTTCCATTAAATAAAGAATGCTTTTTCTGCGCAAATACGTGATCCGTTGTGGTAAGAAAAAACCCAAGGAAGAGTACCAAACCATATCTTGTTTTCATAATTTTCTGATTTTAATATTTTTAAACCATGCTTCACTTCCGTGGTCCTGAAGGGCAATGAATCCTGTGCGCGCCTTTCCATAATCAGGAAAAGCATCCCACTTACCACTGTTGCGGCGCTTGGTCCAGTCATCGCTCCAGGGTACAAAAGAGGCAGTCAATTCCCCATTAAGCCAGTATTCAGCCTTGTCTTTGGTAAACACAATGCGGCTGTGGTTCCACTCACCTGCAGGCTTCAATTTTTTATCCGCCGGTGGATCGTACATGGCATAATCCGCCCCAACCGTTTGCCATTTTTCCAGTTTTTCCGGAAATCCTATATCATCAATCAACTGATACTCAGGACCGGTATGATACGGCGCTGCATATTTTTTATCCTCAGTCACATGGTAAAAAAATCCGCTGTTACCACCTTTGTCAATTTTCCAGTCCCATACCACTTCAAAATATTCAAACTGTTCCTTTTCATAAATAATATCGCCACCGGTATCACCCTTTGCCGTACCCAACGCTTTCAGTGTCCCGTTTTCAATTACCCATCCCGAAGGAAACGAAGGCTTGTTATAACCCCTCCATCCGCCACTGCTTTTACCATCAAAAAGCAAGGTCCAGCCATTTTTCCTTTCGGCCTTCGAAAGTGTATTATCTTTTTGTGCAACAGCCCCCACAGCAACCATTGCCACACATGCTGCAAATAATATTTTCTTCATCCGTATTTGATTTTTTTGAAATAATCCGGGTGACTATACCACCTTCATGGCTACTGGATCCCAGTTGATAAAGCTTCCTTTGAAATAGCTGTCATTACAAAGCAATGCAGGGGCACATGCCCTGAAACCAAATACCGGATCTTCCACAACGGTACCCCCTTGACGAATAGCCCGGAGCCAGTTCCCGAAATGATCATAATGCGCACCCTTCCAGTTGCTTTCTGCCTTGTACACCATTTCCCGGGGTGGTAGAATCCGCGCGCGCTTTTCTACGGAGCCTCCGCTTTCCTTTGCCTTGGCTGCCAGAAACGGATCCGTTTCATCGGCCTGTGCATTCAACCTTACAACTACCTCCTCCCATTTTACATCCATGCTTCCCTTGCTGCCCACCAGTTTTAAGTATGTGGTACCACTTGTGCCATCCACAAAATTGCAACGCAGGCTCAGGTTAAAGGCAGGGTGCTCCTTTGCCTGCGGATAATCAAACATGCCCAGCAGCACATCGGGCACATCCCGGCCATCTTTCCAGTACCTTAGTCCTCCCATAGCAGCAATCTTATTTGGCCCCATGCTGCCCGTAATAAAATGCAGGCTGCTAAAAAGGTGAACAAACAGGTCGCCGCTCATCCCGGTTCCGTAATCAAGATAATTGCGCCAGCGAAAGAAGCGCAACGGATCGTAGGCATGTTTCTTTTGTATTTCATAGCGGCCCCAGTCCACGGTTTGGGTTGAAGCATCTTCGGGAATTTTATATTGCCAGGCTCCTTCAGGACTCATGCGGGCCCAAAATCCTTCAGCATAATTCAACTCGCCGATAGCACCGCTTTCGAGCAACTCTCTGGCCTTTTCGTTGCCCAGCGAGCTCAATCCCTGACTGCCCACCATACATATCTTGCCGCTTTTCTTCCAGGCCTCCATCAGCTTCATGCCTTCGCCCACCGAATGTACCATCGGCTTTTCTACATACACATGTTTTCCCGACAGCAAGGCGTCCACCGTTATGGGCATATGCCAGTGATCCGGTGTGCCGATGATCACCGCATCAACATCGCTTCGCTTCAATAGTTCTTTATAGTCGGTGGTGGCAAACAAATTACCGCCCCATCGCTTTTGCGCCGCTTCGATCCTGCCCTTGTATAAATCACAAACAGCAGTAATAACCACCCCGTCATGCAACAACGCGGTTTTTGCATCTTCCACTCCCATGCCCCCGGCACCAATGAGGCCTATACGAACAGGGCCATCATTTCCATGTGGTATAGGTTCAGTACTTTTTAAGGAATGTACAGTAAGGCTATTGCTGTTCGATGAGGCAATAAGTTGGCTGCTTCCGGCGAGGCTAATGCCGGCTAGCCCCATTTGCTGCAAAAATTTGCGGCGATTTTGGTTTTTCATGTTGGCAAGAAATAAAATTGATACGGACGAAAAAAATTTCCTTTTTAAGCCAATTGCAATGTATTGAAAAATCAGTTACACCCATCAGCAAGGTCAGGAATAATATTTGATATCACGTATTTCCAACCGGATTGAACCTCAATAGAAATTTGTTTTGTAGGGATACCTTACTGCATAGTGTTCGCGTACTTTATCCAATATTTTTTTTCTTAATTCGTCAATATTGGTTCTTTCTGTTGCCGAAACAAAAATCGAATTATAATTGGTTTCGTTTTGCCAGCGCTCTTCGAGTTCACGCAGCAATTGTTCCTTTACCTCAGGCTGAAGCCATTCGTCAAAATTGAGTTCGGCGTAGCGGTCAAGCTTGTTGAATATGGTAAGTACGGGTTTATCGTGCACTCCAAGTTCCTGCAGGGTCTGGTTTACCACTGCGTACTGATCTTCGTATTGCGGATGGCTTACATCCACCACGTGCAGCAATACATCGGCCTCGCGTACTTCGTCAAGGGTGCTTTTAAAGCTTTCTACCAGGTGATGGGGCAGCTTTCGTATAAAACCAACCGTATCGCTTAATAGGAAGGGTGTATTTTCAAAAACCACTTTCCGGGTAGTGGTATCAAGTGTTGCAAATAATTTATTCTCTGCAAACACATCGCTTTTGCTCAACAGGTTCATCAACGTGCTTTTGCCCACGTTGGTATACCCTACGAGGGCGACACGGATAAATTCGCCCCGCTCTTTGCGTTGTGTAAATGCCTGCTTATCATAATCGGCAAGCCGCTTTTTCAGGAGGCTTATCTTATCGCGTACGATCCGGCGGTCGGTTTCAATTTCTGTTTCACCCGGTCCGCGGGTACCAATGCCACCACCCTGACGTTCAAGGTGCTTCCACATGCCACGCAACCGGGGAAGTATGTATTGGTATTGGGCAAGTTCCACCTGCGCGCGTGCCTGTGCGGTTTGCGCCCTGCGGGCAAAAATATCGAGGATCAGGTCGCTGCGGTCGATGGTGGCTATCCCGGTAGCTTTTTCAATGTTGTTGATCTGACTGCCTGTAAGTTCATCATCGAATATGAGCAGGTCGGCCCCTTTCAGCTTAGCCATTTGCCCTATTTCCTCAAGCTTACCCTTTCCTACAAAAGTGGCCTTGTCAGGATGGGGAAGTTTTTGCCAGATGCGTTTTACGGTAATAGCGCCGGCGGTTTCAGCCAAAAATGCGAGCTCATCAAGATATTCCTTTAACTGAGTTTCAGTTTGATTTTTATGTACAAGCCCAACGAGAATGGCTTTTTGTTCGTTCTGTATCTGCTTTTTATCGATCATGGATATGCAAAGGTAGAGAGATCATATAGACAGTTTGCAAATAGCGGCATGCAGTTTACAGTTGTTGGATGCAGGAACTATGAAGATAAGGTCCTGTGGCAACAGAGGATTGCGGAATATTCACTATAAAAAAATCCAAAGCCTGCATGATACAACGGCTTTGGATTATTTGGTTGATACTTATCCGGCATTTTCCATTTTACAATCCGCTAAGGCAAAGACCTATGCTGAAAGGCCTCACCTCGGGACCTTGTCCTTCGCGGAAAAGGCTTGTAATCTGATATGCGCCGTACAAAGTAAAATTGCCAAGTCCAATCCGAAAGGTTGGAGCAAGTCTCAGGTTATTTAAA
>JALOMX010000124.1 GCA_025455245.1 Chitinophagaceae bacterium | reverse complement strand
TCCTCGATCCCGACGGATCCCACAACAGTTTCTGGATGAAGTTTGGCACTACCAAAATAGCCGGCAACCAATACTTCATAGGGGGTGAAGTTAAGGCCGGGGGAATTGTTTAACAAGACGAAATGAACCTGCATCTGCTATTCGCCTAATTTTACGGCCTCAATCTGATTATAACCGTATGCAAATAACAAAAACGCTTTTTATTGGTGCTGTTACACTTTCTTCCACCCTCATTCTTTTTGCACAGCAGGGCAACCAACCTTCCGACGAAGGCCATAAAATTGAATTCACCATTAAGCCCTACCAAAACCAATGGATTTACCTTGCTTACTACTATGGCAGTATTAAGGCCCTTGCTGACAGCGCTTATCTTGACGGGAACAGTAAAGGTGTAATAACCGGTAAAGAAAAGCTTGCACAGGGAATTTATATTGTTGCCTCTCCTTCAAAAAGCATTCTATTTGAAATGCTTGTTTCGGATGATCAGCAGTTTTCGGTAAGTATGGATACTTTAAATCCTGATGTGTCCCTTGTTTTTAATGGAAGCGATGAAAACCAAAGGTTTACCGATTATACTAAGTTTATTTCGGGAAAGGCAATGGCTATAGAAAGTGCAAGAAAGGAAATGGAGGCAGCCCCTTCCGAAGAAAAGAAGAAACCCCTGCAAAAGAAAATAGATGACCTGAATACCGAAATAAACAACTACAGGAAAGGGGTTGTAGAAAAATTCCCGGAAAGCCTGCTTGCCGCATTGTTTAAATCCATGCAGGAAACCCCTTTGCCTCCTGAGTATCAGAATCCCAAAACACGGGCCGATACCCTTGCGCAATACCGTTTCGGGAAAGACCACTATTGGGATAACATCGACTTTATGGACGGTCGTTTGGTACGTACACCCATTTTTGACGGGAAACTGAAAAACTACCTTAACAACTGGGTGGTGCCTGATGCCGACAGTATCATTTATGAGCAAAACTGGATGATGGCACTTGGCCGGAACGACCCTGAAATGTCGCGCTACCTGATCAGCTATTTTATCGATAACTACATGTACCCCAAAATTATGGGACATGATAAAGTGTTTCTGCATACTTATGAGCGTTATGTGGCCAACGATAATCCGATTACCAACTGGCTGAATGAGAAGCAGCGTAAAACCATAACGGAACGGGCCTATATGGTCATGGCCAATCAGTTGGGTGCGCCTGCCTATGACATGGCCCTTGTGGATACGGTGGGAAAAGTGAAAAAGCTTTACGATTTAAAGAATGATTATATCGTGGTTGCTTTTTGGGATCCCAATTGCGGAAAGTGCCGTGAAGAACTTCCGAAAATGGACAGCCTGTACAATCAATGGTGGAAGAAAAGTAATATTCAGGTTTACAGTGTAATGGTAAATGAAGAGGCAGTGGGCGAGTGGAAAAACCTGATTAAGACTACCGGCAAAGGATGGGTTCATGTACACCAAACCAAGGAAATGCGCACTGAAGAGGAAAAGGCTCAACTTCCAAATTTCAGACAGTTGTACGATATGAGAAGTACACCAACCCTATTTCTGCTGGACAAGGAAAAGAGGATCATGGCAAAAAACATCGGGCTCGAAGACCTCAACAACGTATTAAAGCAAAAGCTGAATCAAAAAGGATAATCCTTCAAACCTGAATACAATCAAACGGTATGCGTCAATATTTTCTGAAAGGATTTTGGGTTTCTTTATACAGTATTTGTTTGGCCCCCGTGTTTGCACAAACCCTTTTTACCTATGGCAGCAAACAAGCTTCGGTTAAAGGCTTTATTCGCGCCTTTGAAAAAAATCCCGGGGAGGGAGACCGAAGAAAGGCCCTCGAAGAGTATCTACCTCTTTACATCAACTATGTTTTGAAAGTTCAGGATGCATACGATAAAAAACTCGACACGTTTTCGGCACAAAAGGCTGAATTGATGCGGTATAAGCTGCAACTGGCCGAAAGCTATATTGCTGATAAGTCGGGTGGCGAATCGCTTACGGATGAAGCCATCGAAAGAATGCAAACCGAAATTCTGCTTGGGCACATTCTGATCGAGTATACCAATAAGGATACAGTGGCTGCTATACAAAAAGCCGAGGAAGCGATCCGCCAATTACGTGCCGGAAAGAGCTGGAGTGATGTGGCTGCACAATATGCAACCGATGCTTCCATAAAAAAAAATAAGGGGGTGGCCGGATGGATCGGCCCTTTTTCAATTCCATATGCCTATGAGAATCTGGTATATAATCTGCCCAAAGGAAAGTATACAGAATACATAAGAGCTTCTCAGGGAATTCATATCTTCAGCAAGCTTGATACAAGGCCCGGCTCGGGAACGGTGGAAGTAGCACAGATACTGCTCACTTTTTTTCCGACAATGACTGCCCAAGAAAGTGCACAACGGGGCCGGCTTGCCGATTCAATATATAATCTTTTAAAAGCAGGAGAAGATTTTGAAACCCTCGTTGGTACTTTCAGCGAAGACCGCACTTCCAAATTTCAGCAGGGATTGTTACAGCCTTTTTCCACAGGCACTTATGATACCCGTTTTGAACAGGAAGCGTTTGCTTTGAAGAAACCCGGCGATTTTTCAAAACCATTTCAAACCGGATATGGCTGGCATATCCTGAAATTGGTTTCCAGAAAAGCCCCTCCGGAAAAAGAGGATTCCGAAGCGAGGGCATTAATCAGTCAGCGGATTGCAAATGACGGACGACTTGAAAATGCAAGGGAAAATTATTATAAAAAGTTATTGCCCTCACTAAAGTATAAGGCCGGCGCCATTACCGGAAAGGACCTTCAGGTTTTTACCGACAGTCTGGTTTTTGGCGGAAATGTAAACGCCCTTGTCGCCCGAAACCCTTCGGTAATGAGCCTTGGATCCACACCCTATTACCTTGCCGATTGGGTTGCTTTTGTCAGGGTTCAGCAAAATGCCGGAAAATTCAGACCGGGTATGCCTGTGGATCGCATCTATGACCATTTCCTGCTAAGCAAGGCCATGGACTATCTGCCCGCACACCTTGATGAAGTGGATCCTGTTTTTGCAGGGCAGTTCAAAGAATTTAAAGACGCCAATTTGCTGTTTGACGCAATGGAACGCAATGTGTGGAATAAGGCAATGAGTGATACAGCAGGATTGAAAAAATATTATCAGAGCAACGTTGCTAAATATGTTTGGGATGAGCATGTAACAGGCATCAATGTACTTGCTGCCGATTCTTTATCAGCATATGAAGCATTTAATGCCCTGAAAAATGACCGCACCCTATGGAAGCAATTGAATGAACAGTATGATGGGAAAGTATTTGCAGACAGTGGTCGTTTTGAACTTGATTATTTTCCCCAAGAAATAAGAAGCAGTCTGAAGCCGGGTGAATGTTCCATCCCTTTTAAGAATAACATGGATGGGAATTTTACTTTTGTATGCGTGACAGGGCTTGGGCAGGCAGGCACTTTAAGGACATTTGATGAGGCGAGGGGTTTTGTGGTAAACGATTATCAGCAGGTTCTTGAGCAAAAGTGGATAGAAGCACTCAAAAAGAAATATCCTGTTAAGATGAATCTGTCTGAGTGGCAAAAAGTGTTGAATTCGGCTAAATAGCAGATTGCTGATTTACCATTTCCTTCAGATCGGGTATAAAGAGATTATAGCATTCCCTTAGCCTGAAAAAATTTTCCTCAAACAGTATGGCAGCCGTTTCGCTGTCGGTGAGGTATTTACTGCGGTAAACAATCCCTCCGAAGCTTTTTTGAATCCCCCATACAAATCTGTAATTGTAAAGCCAGTTTTGCTGTTGCATACGGGTAAAATAACCAAGGGCCGTGGGTGGTATATGCAGCTCATGTTCTCTTAAAGAATTATAGGCAAGCTCCACAAACTGCGACAAGCTTTCCTCCGTTGGGAAAAGGTCCTGATCGTTTGCAACAAAGTAATCGAAGGCTACATCAACAAAAGCGCCGGCATACAGGCGGTAGTGTGGCCTGAAAATTTTTTTTGCCTCTGCCACGGCAGGATGTGCATCCGTAAAAGTATCTATGGCCCTGTGCAGCCGAATGCCTTTTTGAATTTCTGCAGGATAATCGAATTGTTTTTTACCCTTGATAAAATCGCTGATGAGGTTGCCTACTATAACCGGAGGTTGATTAAAAGAGAAATATGCGTGGGCGAGGTAGTTCATTTGAATGGTTAACAAGTTGATAGGTTGAATGGTTGATAGGTTTATTTACGGCCTTCAAGCCATTTCATATATCCATTTAATAGTTTTTCAACCGTTACGACTTTTTCACGGAATCCGGCCAATTGGCTTTCATTTAACTTAACTCCAGCATCATATGTTTTTTATCCGGCTTCGTTTGAATGTTTGCCGGCAGGTTTTTTAGAATGGTATCTACCACGGCAGAAATAAGACGTTCTTTGATAAAGTGCCGGTAGGTTACCATACTGATTTCCCTTACGGGCACAGGTGGTTTGAAAAACCGGATCTGATCCATTTCGGTTTCGCTCAGGTCAAGGAGTGAAAGTTCCGGTATAATGGTAATACCTTCATTAATCCTTACCAGTTTTTTCAGGGTCTCAATGCTGCCTGCTTCATAATCCAGTTGAAAACTTGCACTTTCTTTTCGTTTCAGTTCGCAGAGGTCGAGCACCTGATTTCGGAGACAATGTCCTTCTTCCAGCAGCCAAAGCTTATGAATATCTATATCGCTTGCCAGCAAATATTTTTTACGCATTACACTGCTGCCCGGTGCCGCAAATACCACAAACTGTTCGTAGAACATGGGTGTTTCACTAAGGGTAGGTTGCCGTAGTGGGGTTGCCAGAATGGCAGCATCGAGCAGTTGGTCTTCCAGTTGACGAATAATGGTATCTGTATTCAGTTCTACCACATTAAGGTGTACCTGCGGATAAGATTTTGCAAAGGCGGGTAAAAAGATGGGCAACAGGTATGGCGCAAGGGTTGGGATGATGCCCAACCTAAGGTGGCCGCTCAGCATGCCTTTTTGTGCCTGCACCAGTTCTTCCATTCTCCTTGTTTCGCGCAGCACCACCCTTGCCTGTTCAATGATGCTTTTGCCCACATCGGTAGGCACTACCGGTTGTTTGCTGCGGTCAAAAATCTTGGCGCCAAGCTCATCCTCCAGTTTGCGTACCATCATGCTGAGCGTAGCTTGGGTAACAAAGCAGCTTTCGGCCGCTTTTACAAAATGCCGGTGTGTATCAATGGCTACAATATATTCTAACTGTTGCAGGTTCACCCTGTAAAAATATCAATGATATCAATAGGCTTATAATATTTATCATTTTGGCCTATTTTAAACCTTATTTATTTTTACAATGTATTGATGAAGAAATAACGGTTTTCATTAAGAGCATCAATCAAATTAAGGTGGGTAGTAGTTTATAAGTAGGGCCTGTCGGTTTTGCCGGCGGGCTTTTTTGTATTAAGTTTGGAAATAACCTCTATAATCATTGCTTAATTTAAATTTTGCGCAGCATGATTGAAATTTTACTTGAGATCCAAAATCAAATAATTGATAAATAGTATCTTGCCATCTAAACCTAAAGACAGCAATGGCCAAAACAAAAAAACCTGCTCCCAAAGCTGATATAGATTTTGAACAGGAATTATGGACTGCTGCAAATGAATTGGCTGGTGCAGTGGCTGCTAATCAATACAAAGATTATGTGCTTAGCCTGCTGTTTGTAAAGCACCTAAGCGACCGGTATGAAAACCGTAAGGAAGAAATAAGAAAAGAATATACGCAAGGTTCGTTGGATTTTGGAACAACTGATGGGGAAGATGACCTGAATTACGCACTGAATGACGACCTTGAATACCAGGCAAAAAATGTATATAGACTACCTGTAGAAGCCACCTGGGAATACCTGAGGCAAAATGCCGAACAGGATGATATAAAGGTAAAGGTTGATAAAGCCTTTGTTTTAATTGACGGACTGCTTGCCGAGCGAAGCCCCGATTACAAAGGAATACTTGAACCCATTTTTGTAAAAAGCCAACTGACAGCCACACAGGTAGCCGGATTAATCAACCTGTTCAGCAGGGACAAGTTTAATGAGGCAAAAAACCCGGAAAGCGATATTTATGGCAGGGTGTATGAATATTACATCGGCAAGTTTGCTATGGCAGAGGGAAGCCTTGCCGGACAGTACTTTACACCGGGTAGTGTGGTAAGGCTTTTGGTGGAAATGATGGAACCTTTGAAAGGACGCATCATGGACCTGGCCTGTGGCAGCGGGGGCATGTTTGTACAAAGTC